>CAZCHB010000173.1:0-4456 GCA_964498235.1 uncultured Planctomycetales bacterium | reverse complement strand
ACGGATTTCGCGATTCTTGCCTTCTATTAGCGTGACTATTAAATGTGATTCACGGCCGCTAATCTTGCGCGCTTCAATCTTTTCTGTTTTTAATATCTCACTTTTATCCTCAATCCCTGCCTCTAATCGCTCGATCTCCTCGTCAGTAATCCTGCCTTCGACTGTCACTACATAAATACGCTTAATTTTATTAATCGGGTCGGTTAAATAGGACGAGAGCTTTGTATCGCTTGTCATCAATAACAATCCCGTGGTATTCATATCCAACCTGCCAACGGGATGCAAGTGACGCAGCTCATTGGGCAGTAAATCATAGACGGTCTTGCGCCCTTTTTCATCGCTTTTCGTGGTCACGTAACCCTTGGGCTTATTAAGCATGATCAGGCACGCTTTGGCGGCAGCGGCTTTCCTTCCGTCGATCTTAAATACGGCATCTTCAGGAACGACTAAATATTGCGGATCTTTAATAATTTTTCCATCAACAGTTAGGCGGCCATCAAGAATCCATTGCCGTGTTTGGGAGCGTGAGGCAATGCCCAATGTTGATAAAGCGCGTTCTAAGTGAACCCGGCCTTTGTGCTTAGCATCATTGGCTTTATTTAAAGGACGGCCCATATCCCGGCTAAATAACTTTCTTTAAACGTGTTCGTCCCTGGAAAATCCTTGTCCTGTTGAATGCGCATCCTGCCTTTAAGTTTCCTTTTACCCAAGGCATCTTTAATCATGCCTTCAATATCCAAAAAATTCAGGCCGTTATAGTTGGTGGAAACAAAAAGCTCCCCGTCTTCATTTAAAATCGACAGCGCGTCGTAAATCAGTCTTGGCAAGTCTTGTTTAATCTGAAAAACACCATTGTCCGAGCGCGCAAAGGAAGGAGGGTCAATAATGACAATGTCAAAACGATTACCCTTCTTGAAAGCCCGTGCCAAATATTCTCCCGCGTCCGCACGGACAAATTCACTGGCGCCGGGGAGGATATTATTAAATTTGTAATTGGCCGCGCCCCGCTCAAGCGCTTTTTTGCTGATGTCCACATTGACCACCTCGCGCGCACCGTAGGCGCGGGCATGCACGGCGAAGGAACAAGTGTAGGCAAAACAGTTTAAAACCCTCTTATCCTGCGCGTGACGGGCCAGGCTATAGCGGTTATCACGCATGTCTAAGAATAATCCTGTATTCAACCCGTCATTCAAGTCCACGCCAAAAAGAAGGCCGTATTCATCCACGACGGTGGCGGAAGACCTGCCTTCCCCGATAATCACCCGGGATCTAATGGCTTCTTTGTCAGAAGAAGCGCCGCTGCTGCGGTCTTTAACGATAAAATAATCAATCCCCTCCGCTTCCAGCAGGATGGAAACAATAGCCGGCATCAGCCCATGCCATTTCTCGTCGAAAATCTGGGCGCAGAAATGCAGGCCGTAGCGGTCAAGCAACAGCCCCGGTAAATCATCACCGGCGCCGTTGACCAAACGCATGGCGTTAGTATGCACGGATAAATGCCGGCGCTTTCCAATCGCATTAAGAATTAATCCGCGCGCGTTCATTCGCTATGAGGGGACAAAACTCATGCCGGGCTTCATGCTCAAAATTGTTTCCGCGATCAAACTGGCCGATGTTTCAAGGTCGTCCAAACTGCAGGTTTCAACCATGGTGTGCATATACCGGTTAGGAATACTGACTAAGGCTGTCGCGGTCCCATCACGGGACACCTGGATCGCGCCAGTGTCAGTGCCGTCAGGACGGCCAACGGAAGAAAACTGATAAGCAATCTTATTCTTCTTGGCTGTCTTGACAATCAGATCGCCCAATACATGATTGGTATGCGGGCCCTTATGCAGGACAGGCCCTTTGCCTAAAGCCACTTCTCCGACTAACTTCTTATCAATGCATGGCGTATCTGACGCAAAACCGACATCGACAGCAATCGCGGCATGGGGAGCAATCCCAAAGGCTGAGGTGCGGGCACCCCTAAGGCCTACTTCTTCCTGAACAGTGGCCACCGCATAAACACCAGTATTTTTATCCAGCTTCTTGGCCGATAAAATCTTCATGACTTCAGAAGCTACAAAGGCCCCAACCTTATCGTCGCATCCCTTTGATGAGAATAGTCCATTGCGCAAAAATCTAACCGCAGGCGCATAAGACACCGTGTCGCCTAAAGCAACCACCTTAAGCGCATCCTCACGGTCACGGGCGCCGATATCCACCCAAAAATCTTTAATCTGCATGGCCTTGCCGCGTTCGGATTCTTCCATTAAATGAATGGGTTTCTTACCGATCACGCCCTCAACTAAGCCGCCCTCGCCCATGATCTTAACCGCCGTGCCCGGCAAAACAGCCGGGTCAATGCCTCCGACGGGAATCACATAAATGAAACCTTCCTTATCAATATGGGAGACCATAAAACCAATTTCATCGATATGGCCGGCTATCATCACCTTAAAATCCGCCTTAGGGTTTAATACCGCTATAGCATTGCCATGCACATCGGTATTGACCTGACTGCTGTATCTTGCTGTGCGCTTGACCCACACCCGGCGGTTAGCGCCTTCGTTGCCTGACGGGCCACACTGATTAAGCAGTTCAACTAAAAAATCTTTAGATTCATTATTCATCATTTATTCCTTTGTTGATTCTTTTAACATCGCTTCAATGGTTTGCTTACACTGCTGAGTTTGGCATTCATTATACACCAATCCCAATCTTCTTTCAAAAATATCGTCGGCACTGCGGGCCAGCTCAACCTGACAGCTGTAAACGACTTGCGCCCGTATCGCCGGTGAACAACTGCAAAGCTTAGCCCGCAGGGAAGAATCTTTTCCAATTAAATCTAGCACATCCTCAAAACGGCTGCCGTAACAATGGATGAGGTGATCGATCGTATGGGCATCAAGCCCATGCTGAAGCGCCAAGACTTTAACATCCTGGGTCTTTAGCCCTGAGCCATATATTGAATATGTTTCTGTGTTCGGCAATTTACGGGCAAATTTAGGCAAAACTTTCTTGATAGCCTCTAAGGCGATGGCCCGGTAGGTGGTGTACTTACCGCCCATCACGTAGACAATGCCCGCCAATGAACGCTCAATAACATGCTGGCGGGAAATTTGCGAGGGGGAACCTGCATCTTTGACCAATGGCCTTAACCCCGCAAAACTCGTGATGATCTCCTCACGCTTAAAATGAGCACCGGGAAATACGTCACTGGCCTGCTCTAACAAATAATTAATATCCGACTCATCCGCCGTGACTGGGCCAACAGGGCCCTGATAATCCGTATCGGTTGTGCCGATTAAGGTATTGCCGTTGAAGGGAATCGCAAAAAACACACGGTTATCTTTTCTATTCTGCAGTAAAAAAGCGTTGTTGCCTAGACTGCCGGGGCAAATAATATGCACGCCCTTTGTCGGACGTAACCGCGCCTGCGACGTAGGGACATCCTTATGCCGCAGGATATCCGCCCACGGCCCTGCGGCGACAATAACCTTTTCCGCCTTAATAGCGCACTGCTCGCCCGTCATGACATCGCGCACCTGCGCTCCAAAGACGCGCCCATTTTCTTTTAAGAATTCAACAACCTCGGTGTAATTAGAGACATCCGCCCCGTGCTTTTTTGCTTCAAGCACATTTTCAATCACTATGCGTGCATCATCCATCTGCGCGTCAAAATATGAAACACCCCCCACGAGCCCTTCTTGTTTAATCCCCGGCGATCTTCGAATAATTTCTTCCCTGGTGAGCTTCTCATGCCCGCCTAAACTATAGCGTCCACTTAAAAGATCATAAAGCCAAACCCCTAATTGCATCATCCATAATGGGCGGCCCTGGCCTTTATAAACAGGGATTATAAATTGCATCGGGCGGACAAGGTGGGGAACGCTTTTATACTGGATAAACCGTTCTTTGAGCGACTCAGCAACTAAATCAAATTCAAGGTTTTCTAAATAACGGATACCGCCGTGTAAAAGTTTTGTCGATTTGCTGGAGGTGCCGGAGGCCCAGTCATTCTTTTCCACCAAGGCAACACGGGCACCGGTAAGCGCCGCCAAATGCGCAATAGCCGCGCCATTAATACCGCCGCCGATAATCAATACATCGTAATTTATTTTAGGAAACTTTTGGCTTAACAAGCGACTCTTTGTCTTTCTTAGGCAAGGCCTTGATCACGCATTCCTGAACCAAGGCTTGGGACTTTGTCATTTTCTTTTTCTGGTAAACAAGACGAACCGGCCGGCGGGCCCTAGTGTACTTGGCTCCCTTGCCATCATTATGCATCTTTACCCGCCGGATTATATCATTAGTCGTACCCGTATACAATGTCCCGTCACTGCAACGCAGGACATACACCGACCAATTTCTTTCTAGTGGCAATTTAAGCGTCATGTATATTCCACAAAGCAATACCAAATTATATGCCAGCACGGAACATTTTTACCGTTTGCTTCAGTTTACAGTTCAA
>CAZCHB010000172.1:0-4459 GCA_964498235.1 uncultured Planctomycetales bacterium | reverse complement strand
GAATAGCTTTACTCTTAATAAAATACTGCAAAGTAAAAAATACAATCATTGAGATAATAAATATTTTTACCCAGGCAAGCCTCTCCCATACATAGGGCATAAATAAATGGCGCAAAACAGAATCCTCAGGTACAGATTGGAACATTGAATCAATGTACATGCTTAATGTTTCTGACGTGAGCTTGGCGTGACAGAAAAAAATAATGATAATAAAAAATAGAGGTTTAAAGTCTTTTTTGGATGAATTGATAAGCTTATCAAAGCCAACGGCAGCTAATAAAGCTGCGAAAACTTTTATCACCAGGGACACTAACGCGAGGTGACGATAATATTTCATTAACGGCCAAATATAAAATACAATTTGCGCCGTTATTCCTCCTAAGCTGAAATCTAACAGAATAAAAAGAATAAGAAAAAGATGGATTTGCTTTCTATCCCTGCAATAAAAGAAAGAATATATGAAGAACGGAAAAAAAAGAATTCCTCCGTACAAGTTATAATCAATACTTGGCGAGAATCCTAGGGCCAGTTCTATCCATTTATACAAATTTAAGTTTCCTGCGTGATGCAAATAACTTAAGAAGGTTGTTTCACCAGAAAGTTGCCTGCCTGAATTATAGTTAATTATTTCCTTGGTCCCATAAGCTAGAATTAAATACGTAAATAAAAACGTAAGCACTACCCCAAAAAGACTAATCAGCATAGGCCATCCATGCTTAAAATTTGCAAAAAAAGCCTTTCTTTGGGTTGAATTAAATAATAAAAATAACAAGAAATATAAAACAATGATAAACGACTGAACTGGGGGCATATATGGTAGATTTCCAAGACATTGCATAGCGAATAAATGGCCTGCTAAAAAGAAAAAATGCCATTTGTTTGTATTAATGAATTGATGCCCGAAATATAGAATTAACGGAAGAGAATAATAAAAATGAAAGCCAAACCATGGCTGGGTCATCCAAACAGAACTACCTAAAACTATGGTGGTAAAAAAAAAGCGGCTAAATGGATTGGTCAAATACAGCCCCCCAAAAAGCCAACATCCAAGCATCAGGATCAACTCATCGAAAAAAATTCCTGCATAGAATGTATATATGAAATTTATCCCCTTCAATAAGCTTCCCGCTAGCATAAGTGAATTCTGAATAAATCCAGCCTGAATGTAATACCACCAATTAGCCACCGTTCCCTGCGTCATGAATGGCATCCATTGTGGAATTTCATTTGTATAGACATTATTATTCAGAAAGTAATATTGAAGGCTGAAATATTGAAATCCATCATGCCCTCCTGGGATTCGGTTATGGGCGAGCAAATAGATAATGAATACTGTTTCAATAGAAATGATAACTAAGAATAAAAGACGGGAGAGATTATTTACCATTGTATATCATACTAATGAAATATTTTGCGCTTCTCAACCAATTTATAATTTGTTATCATAAGTCTCCTATGTTAAATCAATTGACCATCAAAAACTTCGGCCTCATTGACCAAATCACTATTGAATTTACCGAACGGCTAAACGTACTGACCGGGGAAACAGGCGCTGGAAAATCAATCCTCATAGACGCCTTACGCAGTTGTTTGGGTGAACGCATTGATACAAGTTCAATCCGCAATCCCAAAGAGCCATGTATTATCGAAGCTGTTTTTGAAATTACAGATCCAAAGCTACGTTCAAATGAAGACATTGCCGAATACTTAACTAGTGATGATAACACCTTAATTATTCAACGTACTCATTCTATAGACGGCAAGTCTAAAATTAAAATCAATGGAATGACTGTAACAGTTGGTCAATTAAAAACACTAGGTAATTTCTTAATTGATTTTCATGGCCCCCATGACCATCAGATGCTTTTGGCGGAAGATAATCATCTTGGCCTGCTTGATCAATTAGTTGATTTCAAAAATATCATAAATGAATACACGAACACCTTTACTGCTTATGACAATACCTTACGTCAATTAAACCAACTTAATGAGCTAGCTAAAACCCGCCAACGGGATTTAGACCTTCTAACCCATCAAGTCAAAGAACTTGAAAGCGTTCCTCTCAGCGAACAAAAATATAATGAATTAATAACTGAACAAACAAAATTAAACAACGCAGAACGCCTGCACGAGCATATTCAGCATTTATTAAGTTTTCTAGACGATGAAGAAGCCGGTGCTAATACCCTATTAAGCAAGTCATTTTCTCCATTAAAATCCCTCACTCAAATTGATAATTATTCTTCTGCCCTCCTAGACAAATTAACCGCTATTCAAGATCAAACTAACGACCTTATTGGTGAATTAAGCAGCTACGCTGAAAGCCTTGAATTTGACCCGCAATCTGCAGAAGAAATTCGCAATAAATGCGATGCCTATGACGATATTAAACGTAAATACGGCCCCAGCCTTGAAGATGCCAGCGTATTTTACGCTGATGCTAAAGCAAAACTAGACTTAATTAAAGACTTTGAACATAATGATAAAACACTACGAGCTGATTTATCGGCTATAGAAAAAGAATTATCAAAGATTGCCCTTAAAATAACCAAGGCCCGCCAAAAAGCCGCTGATGATTTAAAAAAGACCATTGAATCAGAATTAAAAGAACTTGGCATCAACCATGTGAAATTTGAAGTTCGTTTTGAAAAGATACCTTTTGTTTCAACTGGAGCGGATAAAATCATCTTTTACATCAGCCCCAATGCGGGTGAGGACTTAAAACCCCTTGCCCAAATCGTCTCTTCAGGTGAAGCCGCCCGCGTGATGCTTGCATTAAAAAAGGCATTAATCAAGGTTGACCCTATTCCTGTCCTGATTTTTGATGAAATTGACGCGCAAATCGGAGGCAGACTTGGCAGTATCACTGGAAAGAAATTAAAAGAACTCTCTAAATTCCGCCAAGTGATCCTAATCACCCACCTACCCCAAATTGCGTCATTCGCGGATCGCCATTTTAAAGTTATTAAAACTGTTAAGGCTGGCCGCGCAACAACAGATATTAATACCTTAGATGATAAAAAACGCATTGATGAAATAGCCCAAATGATGAGCGGACAAGACACCACAAAAATATCCCTTTCTCACGCCAAAGACATGCTCACCTCCGCGCAAAGTATTCATTGATTTCAAACAATTTTATGCTATTTTAATTCTTTAAAATGTTTACTTTTAATTGAAAGGATTATATGAAACGTGTTGGCATTATCACTTCTGGCGGAGATTGCGGCGGACTAAATGGCGTTATTAAAGGAGCCGCATCCATGGCTTTATCTAATGGCGCGTCATGCTTTGTCATTCCAAATGGCTATGCCGGCCTATATAATTTGATTGATTTTGATAAAATAACCGAATTAACACCAGAACGCCTTGATCGGATTGATGCCAATTTAGCTGGATCTGAAGCAGGCCATTCACGCGTTAAAGTTAAGAAAATAGATGATACCAATAAATATGAACGCATTAAAGCAGGACTTGCTAAATTTAAATTAGACGGACTCATTATCTCTGGGGGTGATGATTCAGGCAGTGTCTTAGTTGACCTGACAGAGCATGGCATCAAGTGTGTGCACGCCCCTAAAACCATGGATCTTGATTTACAAACTTATTCCGTTGGCGCAGATTCAACGATTAACCGTATCGCCACCTTCCTTGAAGATTTAAAGACAACAGCCAGCACCCATAACCGCATTTTAGCATTAGAAGTTTTTGGACGATATGCCGGCCATACTGCCTTTCGCGGCGGTGTTGCGGCAGATGCAGATGCCATCATTATCCCGGAAATCCCCTGTGATTTTGATATTCTCTACGCCCATATGAAGCAACGTTACTTCAAACGCATCATGGATAGCGATGTACGCGGCGGATCCTATATGATCGTTGTCGCAGAAGGCATTAAAGATGCCAGCGGCGCTGAAATTGTTGATGATAACGCCCCCGTTGACGCCTTTGGCCATAAACGTTTAGCTGGAGCCGGCAATTATGTCAGCCAGCAATTGACCAAACGCCTCAAAGCAGATTCTAGCATTGCCAATCACATGAAAAAAGCCGGCATGTTCGTTAAAGGAATTAATGAAATTCCTGAAGTGCGCGGGGTCATGCCTGGGCATTTAGTACGCTGCGGCCACTCTTCGGCGTATGATGTTAATTTTGGGAAAGAAGTCGGCGCTGGTGCTTTTATTCTACTTAATCAAGGCATTTCAGGCGTGACTGTCGCAGGCATTTCACACGGCAAGGTGCGGTATATGGACACTAAACAAGCCATTACACAACGTTTTGTGGATACAGATCAGGTCGCTATCTACGAAGCACAGGGGATTTGCTTTGGACGTTTACCTGGGAAAATTAATACAACAATCGAAAAAATCACAAACACCCCGGAACGTCTTTTCTAAGAATAATTAGGGCCTATTGTTGCGTTTAAATAAAACAATAGGCCCTTCTTGCGCGATCATTACAA
>CAZCHB010000171.1:0-4465 GCA_964498235.1 uncultured Planctomycetales bacterium | reverse complement strand
AATAAACAATACGATTAAAGCAATTATAAGCCAAGGGCCGGCCTTGGTTGCCAGGACGCTCTTAATGAATCGGATTCCTATCGGTGCCCATCGGCAGGATTCAGGCCAAAATATTCTTACCATAACAGAACCTGCTAAAACGCTGTAAAAAAGCGCCTTAACCCACGCCGGGTCACCATAGAGCAAACCTTTGAACACACAAAACACCAATATAAAAAGAAAGACGGCTTCTGTTAATATAAAATTACGCATGCGCCCTAAAAGTAATGGGTCATCTAATTGCCGCCGGAACCAAAACATGATAAATGCCTGCAGGCCAAATGCCAATCCAATCCATAGACGGTAAAAAAGCAATTCCCGCTCGGGCCTCATCGCTGAAAATAAGAATGGGAAATACTTGCTAACTACGGCGGGATCAACCTGCGGCGGGAAAAAATTAAAAAAAGCGGCGATCACAATCAGCGCATGCATGGACTCAATGATAGCAAGCACTGATAAACCTAAAACATTAACGATAGGCGCGGGGATTGATCTCATTTTATTTTCATGGCCACCAGATATTTTCCATAGGCAAATGGCTCGTAATTCTTACGGATATAATCAAGGATCACTAAAAGCCGCGGGATATCCCGCTGATACGCCTGCGGCAGATCATTTTGTAAAAAAATACGTTCCATGAAAATATGCCTTGGCGGGGACTCCTTTAACTGCTTCATGGTCGTCGTTAAATACGCGGCACTGTGCACATTCTCAAGAGGAAACATCCGCATATGCATCGGCCGGGAAACCAAGAGAGGCGTAAAATAAAAGAACGCCGGCCTGTCCGCCTGCATGAGCAATTTGACCTCGAAACTGCTAAGTACGGCCGTCCTTTCGCCGGGAGCCGTCAATTTTGCGATCAAAGCAGCATCCTGCGCGAAATTAAATTCCTGATCGTAAAAACGCTTTACCTGCATGTCATTGCTGAAATCAGCCTGGGTCACCAGCCATTCATCCTTACCGCCTAAAGAATTAACGGCCGTTTTATTTTCCGGACCATAATTAAGATAGAGATGGTTAAAATAACGGCGCAAATCAGGGAAAGGCAGTGTCACCTTAGTATCAACCAATGGGTTACGCGAAAAATTGATTAAATTAGGATAGGCACTGACTTGATGCGTTGTCATCAGGGCGAAAAATGAAAGAATGACCGCGCCTATCTTCACTGGGAAATGCCAAGACTGCTTTAGGCGTTCTAATGCCATCTTAAACCAAAAACACATGACAAAAACAAAGGGTAAACCGCTGACATAAAAACTGGTCATCACTGAACGCGCCACGTAATAATGGTACAGCCCAAGGCCGTATACACCAAGTATGATAACGATAATATAAATACGGTCAATTTTACGCCAATAAGACAGGATTCCTATAAATAAGATGCTTGACAAATATACCAGTGGCATAACAATGCTGACTAGGGTATTCCAGAAAAAATGGTAACGCATATTTTCTGTCATAGGATACATCCCCGGACCCGCTAGGAAGTAAATGATATATTCCTGCATGTTATACCAGAACAACGGTGTAAACACATGCCGGCCGACAACCGCATAAAACAACATGAGAACCAAAACCGGCACACAGAACACATACCCCGCCCCCTTCAGCCAATCCCTCATGCCCACATGCTTCCCTTCTTTCAAGGGAGGCAATGTAACCTGCATGAGAATATAGGCATAAAACGCCGCTGTTAAATAGACGCCGGTATCCGTTAAATTAAAGACTGCCAGGGCGCAGAGCACCGCGGCTGCCCACATATAAATATCTTTTCCATGCCGTAAATGCCCCAACATTACTAAGAAAAAAAGGATATCGAAAACATTGCGCATGACAATTGAACTTGGATAAGTCATGACAAACGGGTTAATCCCCGGGTGGAACATCTGGATCTTTATCCCGACGAACATCGCGAATAAACAAATAGGGATACTGACAATCCACGCGCGCAGAAAAACATATACGCAAATATAATATATAATGCACACTGACATTAATAAGATAAAGATACGCTCATAACTGAAACCGCCAAGCAACTTGCCAGCGAACCCCATCACGACCGGCACCCCGACCCCGTATTGGGAAATAACATCGACAAAAGGTTTCCCCCCTTTTAAAAAATCCCATGCCGGCGCCATAAAGAAATCCCAATGGTGAAACTGCTCGCCGATAAACATCCGTGCAATCACGCCATGCACATCGGGAACATAAATCAATACAATAACAAAGATGACCATGCCGGCATCAATTAATAGGCTAAGGCCGCGGCGATTACGGGCTTCAATAAGAAAGGCATAGAATGAAAACAAGAACGACTTTACCTTAGGCCAGAATATTTTATTAAGGATGGCGGCGGCCATTACAGCATCAAATGCCCCTTTTGCTAATTGCGGCTGGTAATCATAAACTATCTGCTTAAACGCAGACTCCAATAAACACGCGGTTAACGCCCCTTCAATAACGACGAATAAGCACAGCCCTTTGTGGAACCCATCAGAATTAAACCGATCTTTAAGCAAACAGATAACAACTCCTAGCCCAGCCAAAACGATAAGAATAAAAACGCAGAAAACCGCCAGCGGCGGCAATGCCCAGAAACGCAACAGCAAAAGCAATAATTGCACGGCTTCGATAAGGCAAAGGGCTGTTAGTAAGATCATGGACGTCATTTTATGGCTGCTGTACTTTCTTGCGCAAGGCAACGATGGATTTTCCCTGAACGCTTAGTTCATAATGTCCATTCACATACTGCATCAAAGCAACAAGGGCTGGAAACGCCGACTGAAAATCAGCGGACAATGTCCCCAGTAATCCTGCCTCTACAAAAACATACTCCGGCGGTTCTTGCTCAAGCTGCCGCATCGTTGTTGTTAAACGCGCACTTGAGATCAGGCTTGTCCCCGCAAAAATATTCGTATCAGGACGATGGCTGATAATGATAGGCGCATGATAAAAATACGGCTGGCGCCCGGCCTTCATTAAGATCGCGGCTTCAAAACTTGCAATAACGGCCGCTTTTTGCGTCTTTTCCGTCAGACGTTCAATTAGCGCCGCATCTTGATCTACATTAAACTGAGCCTTGTAGAAAGTTTTTTCCGGATTCCAGTCCAGCTTAGCAATATCAAGCATGTTAGGATAATAAATAAATAACGTATTCGTCAGCAAAGCGCCCAAGCACAGAACAAGCGCCAGCACAGAAGCGCCGATCGCCCTGCCTGATTCTAATTTTCTGATCAATCCCGACACGCCAAAACCAATGAGCATTACAAAAGGAACTCCGACCGCGTAATAATGGCTGGTTGCCGCATGCGCTGGATAATGCGCATACATGCCAAGGCCATAAACGCTTAAGGGCACCAAAAATGACCACTCAGGATTTAATTTGCCTGTATACGCCCGCGCGAAAACTACCATCAACGTCCATGTGTAAACTAAAGGGATAAGAAACCCTAAGAAGAAAGCAAAAAATTGACGATCCCTTAAACAATGATAAATAGGCAAGGCGTTTATGCCGGCAATGGACTCTTTCAATGGATAAAATATATGAGCCAGCGACGCACCAGATATTAATAAAAAAAATGTCGCCGCGGCAAATGGAACAAAGCCAATAAAAATAATGTTTCGGGCCTTAGTAAATGTCGGCGTAAGCTCCCCGCGGTAACTTGGGTACAACAAGATTAACGCAATGTATCCCCATAGGGCCAGCAATAAACATAGGCCGGTACTTAAAACATAAGCCATAGCAAGGCCTGTCAAACATCCAGCTATTACTAAATACCTCTTTTGTTTTTTCCTAACATGCATTAACAAACAAAATAAAACAGGCAGGTCGAATAAATGACGGATGGGTGTATCTTGGGGCGAAATCCAAATCAAGGGGGATATTCCCGTATGGAACATCTGAACCTTGACCGCAACAAGAACAACAGCCGCCGCTAACAACGCTTGGCCCAGCCAAACCCTTAACATTGCGTAAAGCGCTATATAATAAATAATCACTACACATATGAACATTATCAAAAGAGTCAGATAGTTTTCCCCAGAACTTTGATGGGTGAAAACACGCGTGATAGCCGTAAAGCCAGAGCCCAGCGGGCTGACAGCCGCAGTGTTGAGGGCAGGCATCATCACATAGGTATCCCAATCACGGAATTGTTCCCAGACGAAAATACGGCCTAAAACTTTTCCTGTGTCAGGGACCCAAAGACATAACAGCAAAATAATTGGAATGCCGATATCTAAAAAACGTGTTATTTTTTTATTATTCTGCATCATGCCCTCTTTCATCTGATGAATGCCCCGCCGCAACTCAGGCCAAAATATACAGCTTAATACCGACGCGGCAATGCCAAAATAGAATAAATCTTTAGCCCACCATGGGCTTTGATACGTGTACATCTTAAAAGCCGCAAACAACTCTAATAAT
>CAZCHB010000170.1:1893-4470 GCA_964498235.1 uncultured Planctomycetales bacterium | reverse complement strand
TTGATATATCCGTCATGGAAAAAGGGCTGACCCTATTTAATATCGGTTTTCCTATAGGGACCTTGCGCTTATCTCAGTTTATGGCAAATTTAGACGGCAGTCTTTTGGAAGTGCAGGAGGCTACAGAAGAATATATTGAGAATGAAATTCTTTTTATCAAGAAAAGTAATCCCGGTTTAGTTATCGACGACATTATTCTGATAGATGAAAATTATTCTTTATATATCCAGAACATCCTGCCCAGTAAACGCAGGGATTCTGATTTTTTTAAGTTAAAAGCCAGCGAAGCTCAGGAAATTCTTAACCGGCTTAAAGAAATGAGCGCGGAAGAGATCACCACAACCTACGGGATTCCTGCTGATATTGCTTCAACGATAGTAGGGTTTGCGACGATCTTAAACACTCTTTTTGAGCTTAATAAGCATGAGCATGTGTATATTTTAGAAGCATCGTTGTCAGAGGCTATTTTAGCGAATTTATTATTTAAGTTCGAAGTTTCAGAAAGCACGAATAAATTAAATCAGCTGATTTCTGTCGCGCATTTCTTGTGCCGCAGGTGGGGCATGGATCTTGAGCATTTAAAGCACGTGGCGCATTTAAGCGAGCAATTATTTGACGCTTTTAAGAGTAATCTAGGTTTGGAAGAAGGGCATAAGTCATATTTATTGTTAGCGGCTTACCTGCATGATTTAGGGATGTTCATTAATAACCGTTCTCACCATAAGCACAGTGAATACGTGATCAGCTCCCTTAATTTATTCCGTCTAACTGAGGATGAAGTTAATATTATTGCCTGTATTGCCCGGTATCACCGCCGGTCGTCACCGCTTAAGACGCATATTTTATATAATTCATTGCCCTCAGAGCTGCAGATCCTTGTCCAGAAATTAAGTGCGCTGCTGCGTATTGCCAATTCACTGGACCGTTCACACCGCCAAAAGGTCAAGAAACTGCAAGTTAATTTTGCGGCAAATGGGGACGCGGCCCTGGTGATTAACGCGCATGCGAATTTTTTATTGGAAAAAGAAAATTTTCTAGAGAAAAAAGAATTATTCGAAGAAATTACAGGAAATAAACTAACCCTGACGATTAAGAATCAGGATTAACATGGAACTTAAAGATAAATTTATTCATAGAGATTTGAGCTGGCTCAAATTTAACAAGCGGGTCTTGGAAGAAGCGTATGATGAGCGTAATCCGCTGTTGGAGCGCCTGAAATTCCTGGCCATCTTTACCACTAATCTCGACGAATTCTTCATGGTGCGTTTATCCGGGGCAAAAAAGCTTTTAGATTCCGGGTATAACCGCAAAGACCAATTCGGCCTTTACCCGCAGGATGTGGTTGCGCAGTTAAAGGCTAAAACTGAAGAATTAATTAAAGACCAATATGGATTGTATACATCAGCGATCAAAGGTTCTTTGGAGTCTGCCCGTATTTTTATCTATAAGGTTCAAGAGTTAAATCCCGAACAGAAAAAGTTTGCTAAACGTTTCTTTGACACGACGTTATTTCCAATCATCACTCCGATGGCAGTTGATCAGGGGCATCCTTTTCCAGCACTGCCCTCTAAGACTACGGCTTACGCGGTTAGTATAGTCAGGGGAGAAAAAAACCATTTGGCCATTTTGCCGATTCCTAAATCAGTCCCGCGCCTTTTACGCCTGCCTTCAGTAACAGATGAGTTTGCTTTTGTCTTGATAGATAGTTTGATTAAGGAAAATTTAAGTGAGTTTTTTAAGGGGTATAAGATAACGGGGTCTTCATTATTCCGGGTTTTGCGCGACAGTGAATTG
The DNA here is from genome assembly GCA_964498235.1 of uncultured Planctomycetales bacterium. Taxonomy (GTDB): domain Bacteria; phylum Omnitrophota; class Gorgyraeia; order Zapsychrales; family Fredricksoniimonadaceae; genus JACQQW01. Next base: position 2,676 of record CAZCHB010000170.1, on the reverse strand, counting down.
TCTTTTGATGAGGAGTACTCGCCTAATTTGCTTAAAGCAATGGAAAAAGAATTAAAGAAACGGCCGACGGCGCGGGTGGTTCATTTGGAAATGCAGGAAGGTTCATCGACGGAACTATTAGAAACATTATGCTTAGGGATTGATTTCCCCAAGGAAGATGTCACCTTTTTAGATGGTGATTTGGACCTGTCGTATTTATGGGAAGTGGTGGCTGCTGTTGATCGGCCGGATTTGCGTTTTCAATCTTTTTCTCCGGCGAAGATCCCGTATGACAACATTTTTGACAAGATTAAAGAAGAAGATTTTATCGTGCATATGCCGTTTCAGTCGTTCTTTGCGACCGTTGATTTGATTTCGGCGGCCGCAAAAGATCCGGATGTTCTGGCGATTAAGATGACGCTATACCGCACGGATGAGGAGTCTGGAATTATCAAAGCCCTCATGGAAGCGGCTAAAAAACGTAAACAAGTAACCGTGGTTGTCGAAATAAAAGCGCGTTTTGAAGAGGAGAAGAATATTCAGTGGGCCAGAGATTTGGAAGCGTCGGGTTGTCATGTGATTTACGGGATTGCCGGCTTGAAGATCCACTCTAAGATGACGCTTATTGTGCGTAAGGAGGATGGCCGTATCCGACGGTATGTCCATTTGGCAACCGGGAATTATAACGAAAAAACGGCCCGCATTTATACGGACATTGGTTATTTTACCGCCAATGATGATTTTGCCCGTGACATTGCGGATGTCTTTAACGTTATTACCGGTTATTCACTGCCGTCACCATGG
>CAZCHB010000170.1:0-1852 GCA_964498235.1 uncultured Planctomycetales bacterium | reverse complement strand
ACCCCATGACTTGCGAAAATATTTTTTTGATTTAATCGATAAGGAAATTGCCTTTCAAGCTGCGCACAAGAACGGGGCTATTACCGCTAAAATGAATTCTTTAGAAGACCCCCAGATTATTGAAAAATTGTATGAAGCCTCTCAGGCTGGGGTTAAGATTAAATTATTAGTGCGCGGCATATGCGCGTTGGTGCCGGGCGTCGAGGGCTTAAGCGCAAATATCCAAGTCCATAGTATTGTTGGACGTTTTTTGGAACATTCGCGTATTTATATTTTTAATAATGGGGGAGCGCAGCGGGTCTTTTTATCGTCTGCTGATTGGATGTCAAGGAACTTTGACCGGCGGATTGAACTTTTATTTGAGATCACCAAAGCTGAAATCAAGGCCCATATCCAATTTATTCTTGAGAATTATTGGAAAGATTCCCGTAAGACGCGTATTTTAAACGCGAATAAGCAATACACCCGCGCCAATGAAGAAGGCGGGGATTTTAACGCGCAGGAATATTTTATTAATCATTACACACGTTAATAGTTATGGCGCAGAATTTTTATATCGGTGTTGATATTGGCGGGACAAAGATAGCTGGTGCTATGGTTACCTCAGCCGGCCGCATCATTAACCGCACAAAAACATCTACCCCTAAAGCGGTTAAACCAAAAGATATTTATGCATGCATCTTAGATAGCATTGACCAACTAATCCGTTCGTCGGCTCTTAGTCGTTCCTCGATCAAGGGTATTGGTTTGGGTGTTCCTGGGATCGTTGATACGCATAACGATCATATTTTAGCCGCACCAAACATTAACTTAACCGGGTTCCCCTTAAGCTCGCTATTAAAAAAAAGATTCCGTACGCCTATTGCCATGACTAATGACGTGAATGCAGGCTTACTGGGCGAAGCATGGCTTGGCGCGGCAAAAGGCCTTGAACATGTCGTCGGTATCTTTCCGGGGACTGGTGTGGGTGGCGCAGTGATTAATCAGGGAAAAATTGTGCTGGGCGCCCAAGGGGCCGCGACGGAACTAGGACATATGATTATGGATATCAATGGACCATTGTGTCATTGCGGCAATTACGGATGCTTGGAGGCATTGGCCAGCCGCTGGTCGATTGAGCGGGATATCCGCACTTTAATTAAATCGGGCCGGAAATCACGCGTGACAGTGCTGACTGACGGGAAATTAGCCGCTATCAAAAGCCGGATCTTAAAAGAAGCCTTGGGTGAGAATGACGCCGTGGTTAAGTCCGTATTAACGAAAGCCGCTGTTAATTTAGGAAAAGCCTCCGTGTCGATTAATCATATATTTAACCCCCAAGCCATTGTTTTTGGGGGCGGTGTAATTAAGTCCTGTGGTTATTTTATGCTTCCCATTATTCAAAACGCCATTAAAGCGGATCCATTTTTTAAAAAATTTAATACCTGCAAGATTCTCCAATCAAAACTGGGTGATGACGCTGTGCCCTTAGGCGCCGTGCGTTTAGTGATGAAAAAATAGCCCTGCCCTGTTCATGACACAAGACCAATACCTTCAATGGCAGGAAGATCAATTAAAACAATGGGAAGCAAAATGCGGCCGTTGCGGAGCCTGCTGTGGGGCTTTTGACGGTGACCCGTGTGAGCATCTGCGTAAGGATGCCCACAATAAATATTTCTGTTCTATTTATATCAATCGTTTCGGCCAGCATAAAACATTAAGCGGTAAAACAATCAACTGCGTCCCTATCCGTCAAATTCTCCACAATTTTTGGCCGGGTGATTCCTGCTGCGGCTACAAATAGCCCGTTCCAAGCGCATTGTAACCGCCACGTGATAATGTCGTATTTCTGCCATTCTAAAGTGTCGTATTA
>CAZCHB010000169.1:0-4510 GCA_964498235.1 uncultured Planctomycetales bacterium | reverse complement strand
ATGCGGTTAATCATGGTAAATAAATTCACGGCCGTCGGTCTGGAGGTCGCTAAATAATCTCCAACCTTATGCACATGTTTAATGAAATCCCCTCGGTCACGTCCCTTAAATGATTTAATACCAAGTAAAACCCCAAAAGCACCCGCAACTCCAATGGCCGGCGCCCCACGCACGGACAAGCGCTTAATCGCCTCCCACATAGTCTTCACATCGCGGCAATTGATATATTCTAATTTACCCGGTAGCTTGGTCTGGTCAATAATCCGCGCGTAACCCTTAATCCATTTGATCGTTTCAATAGCCATTTTTCACCTTTATTTATTTTTCAATCTCAATACGTGGAAACAGCGCCGGATGGCTTTTAAGAACCGTGCCGGGTTTTAATTGGCCCCAGACGGGCAATGTCCCTTTTGCAGATAAAATATCTAAAACAACTTCTGTCTTACTTGGCATGACAGGCGCCAGCATGATGGTGACAATACGTAAACTTTCTGTCGCTGTATACAAAACCCGTTCTGCTGATTTCATATCTGTCTTAGCTAATTTCCACGGGGCTTGAGCTTCCATATATTTATTTAAAACGCGGACAAACTCAACAATAGCCACCACAGCTTCCTGCACCTTAAAAGCGGCGACCAAATGTCTAACCTGACCGGAAAGCTCATTAGCTTGGGCCTTAATATCTTCTTCAGCTTGAGTAAGCGGTCCGGGCTCCGGGATAATCCCGCCGTGATTCTTGCCGATTAAACCGCTGACCCGGTTAAGTAAGTTTCCAAAATCATTGGCAAGATCACTGTTATAGCATTTGATAAATGAATCCGGCGTAAAGTTTGCATCTTGCCCCAGAACCATTTCGCGCATTAAATAGTAACGCACAGCATCGACACCGTGTTGCTCGATTAAGTCCAATGGATTAACCACATTGCCTAAAGACTTGCTCATTTTACTTTGGCCGATCAGCCACCAGCCATGGGCAAAAATTGTTTTAGGCAGTGGCAGTCCTAAAGAAAAAAGCATGGTATTCCAATAAATACTATGGGTCGTCAGAATATCCTTACCGATTAAATGCACATCCGCCGGCCTCCATTTTCTAAACTTAGACTCATCTGATAAAAAACCCGGAATAGAAATATAATTAATCAGCGCATCAAACCAAACATAGGTCACATACTCCCGATCAAAGGGAATCTCAATCCCCCAGTCCATGCGTGATTTGGGACGAGAAATGCATAAATCCCCTAAGGGCTGGCGGAGAAATCCCAACATCTCATTCTTGCGGTGCTCAGGCTGGATAAATTCAGGATGGCTTTCAATATATTGGATAAGCTTTTGCTGATACTTGCTCATCTTAAAAAAATAATTCTTTTCCTTAATTGTCTTTACGTCGCGGAATGTTCCCGTGGCATTCTCTTCAGGGGTGATAAAACGTTCCTCAGCAATAGAGTACAGCCCTTCATACTCATCCATATAAATATCACCGGATTCGTAAACTTTCTGAAGCACCTGTTGGACTATTATTTTATGACGTTCTTGGGTGGTGCGGACAAAATCATCATAGCGGATATTTAGTTTATCCCAAAGATTAATGAAACGCGGGGCTAAATCATCACAATGGGCTTGGGGGCTCATGCCGCGTTTCTCGGCGGCTTGCTTGACCTTTTGCCCATGCTCATCAAGACCCGTCAAGAAAAACACCTCATCACCCATCGTGCGGTGATAACGGCTTAAGACATCCGCTAAAATAGTCGTATAGGCGTGCCCAATATGGGGCGCGTCATTAACATAGTAAATTGGCGTTGTAACGTAGAACTTATGCATAGAAAAACCCCTGTCATCTCCGAATGTCTTTCCGCCAAAAGCGAATCAGCCTCTGGGTGAAATCGGGGACCTAGTCTCTAGATGCCCGTCAAAATCCTTCGGGCCTGCCTACTGGACAGACAGGCATGATAATTGTTAATTAACATTCATCGGCGGATAGGTGATCTTTGCGGTTTTACCTTCCCCTAAATCAACGACGACAAAACGTTTTAAGATATCGATATTAATGACACGTCCTTTATCCCCAGCTTCCGTGGTAATCTTGGCGCCCATTTTAGGAAGCTCTTTAGACATTTCACGGTACACCTGGTATTCATAAGCCATACAGCATTTAACGCGGCCGCAGACGCCGGAAATCTTTGACGGATTAAGAGGCAAGCCCTGATCCTTAGCCATCTTGATTGAGAGCGGATGAAAATCTTTCATGTAGGAAGAGCAGCATAATTCTCGGCCGCAGACACCGATTCCGCCGACAATCTTGGCCTTATCCCGCACCCCGATTTGTTTAAGTTCAATCCGGGCACGGAACATCTTAGCTAAATCTTTAACTAAATTCCTAAAATCAACACGGCCTTCAGAAGTAAAGAAAAATAATATCTTAGTGCTGTCAAAAGAATACTCAGCGCTGACTAACTGCATATCTAATTTAGCTTCGGTCACCTTGCGCTGGCAGGCGGCCAAGGCATCTTTTGATTTAATCTGGTTATTAACAATCTGGCGCAAATCCGTATCACTCGCCGACCGCAAGACCTTACCCAATGGGGCAACCGTTTTACCCGCGCAGGTCTTATATGCCTCATTAACAACCTTGGCAAATTCTGCACCCTTATCCGCCTCAACAATCACAATATCGCCGCGATTAAGCTTAACTGAATTTGAATCATAGACTCCCACCGGGCGGTACTCCCCCAGTTTTACTTCTATTAATTGTGCCATAACCGTTCCTTAACTAAACTCAACGCCATCCGCACGTTGAGATTATCATCAACTAATGATTTGACCCGGACAATCTGCGCGCTTAAAGCATTTAGATCATCCCGACTTTTTTGGGACATTTGCGTAATTGCCCCTAGGCGATTACGGTAAACCAACTGCGTTGAGGCAACGCCGCTTTTGTAAAGATAAGCATCCCTCACAAAACTTAATAAAACCTTCATCGCCTCGGCGGTTTTTTCCTTATCCGCGCTCAGGCTCTTTAAATATTCATCATTATTAACATTACTTAGAAATGAATCCAGAATTTTATCCCGGTCTTCTGATAATGTATCATCCAGGCTAAAAAACTTAACCATATGACAACGCGACTTAATGGTATCGAGGCAATTCTCCACCGCTGCCGTTGTTAAAATAATTAACGTATTAGGCGCAGGCTCTTCTAAGGTCTTAAGCAAGGCATTGGCCGCCTCATTGGTCATACGCTGTGCCTCGATAATAATAAAAACCTTTGTCTTAGCCTCAAAGGCAAGCAAGCCGACCCGTCCCAATATTTGCCTGATCTCATCAATCTTAATTGATGTTTCATCGTTATTACCAACTAAATGAATATCGGGATGATTGCCATTTGATATCTTTACGCAAGGCGGGCATTCACCGCAGGGCTTTGTCAATTCTCCCTCACAATTAACCAACTGCGCGATGGCCGCGGCTGCTTCTGTTCTTCCTGTTTCAAGAGCCCCGATAAAAAGATACGCATGCGCCAAGCGATTAACCTTCATCAAGCGCCTGAATCGATCCAATACATCTATGTTTGGCATCATGTTGCTCATAAGAGCGTGTCAACCATTGTTTTAACCCGTTTAAAAATAGTTTCTTTATCCGCATCCACCCTGATCAACTTAATACGTTTTGGATGTTCTTTCGCCAGACTTAAATATCCTTCCCGCACCCGGTTGTGGTATTCCAATGAGCGCAGTTCAATACGGTCTTTCTGTGCATTCGTGCGTGATAATCCTTTTTCCGTTTCAATATCAAACAATAATGTTAAATCAGGCGTGACCCCTCGAGTGGCAAATGCACCTAAGGTTTGGATTAATTTCACATCAACCCCGTTACCAAATCCTTGATAGGCCACGGTTGAATCTAGGAAACGGTCACACAACACAATATGCCCTTCATCCAGCGCTGGTATCAAGACTTCCTTAACCATCTGCGCGCGGGCCGCCATGTAAAGCAAGGTCTCACACTCATCGCCCATGCCGGTATTTCTGACATCCAATAGCAATTGACGGATCTTCTCCGCAATCTTGACTCCGCCCGGCTCACGCAAAAGCATAACAGGCAAGTTCTTGGATTTCAAATAATCAAAAACCAAGGCCGACTGCGTACTTTTGCCGGAGCCTTCAGATCCTTCGAATGTGATAAATTTTCCCTTCACTAAATCCATCTCCAAGTCTGCCCAGCCTTAGTATCTTCCACAGCAATGCCTTTTAACTTTAATAAATCCCGCAATTCATCGGAACGCTTAAAGTTCTTGGCCTGACGCACCGCGGCGCGTTCATCGATAAGCGCCTTTAAATCCGCACCCAGCTCTTGGGTTTTCTCATGCTGAAAAAGACCAAAAATATTTCGCCCAAAATTCTCTAAGACATCAACCGCATGATAAATAACGCTCAAATATTCAGCATCTTTGCTGTTATTATCAATATAGGTATTGGTGTCATTGATTAAGTTAAATAACGCGGCCATGGCCTTT
>CAZCHB010000168.1:0-4528 GCA_964498235.1 uncultured Planctomycetales bacterium | reverse complement strand
CCTAATAAAATCAATATGGGCAATTTAGACGCAAATGTTTTAGCGTCATGCACATGGTTTAAGCGTGTGTTTAACGGCCCGTGAAAACCTAGGCGGATTGTTTTTAACATATAGATGGCGGTGATAACAATACCAAGAACAGCCAGGACCGTCAGCCAGCGGTAACTATCCCAAGTCCCTAATAGCACCATGATTTCAGCGACGAAATTACCAAAGCCCGGTACGCCGGCAGAGGCAAAGGCGACCATCATAAAACAGGTGCCGATGAATGGCATCTTTTGCAAGAGACCGCCTAAATCGTCGAGATTGCGGGTCTTGGTTTGGTCTTCGATAAATCCGGTTAATGCAAAAGCGAGGGCGGCCATAATGCCGTGGGCAAACATCAGGTAAATGACACCGCTTAGCCCGATGCTGTTAAGGCACGCTAAGCCGAGCAAAATATAGCCCATGTGACTGCAGCTGGAGTAAGCCAATACATATTTAATGTCACGCTGGGTTAAGGCGACAATCCCGCAGAAGAGAATATTCACCACGGCCAAGACAGCGATGAGGGGCATCCATGTCTGCGCGGCCTCCGGCATTAATTGGATGGCAAAGCGGATAATCGCGTAAGCCCCTAATTTTTTAATCACTCCAGCGTGCAGCATACTGACGGCCGTCGGTGCTTCTGCATAGCCAACCGGCGCCCAGGTGTGAAAAGGCCACAGGGTTAAGGTGACGCCGAATCCAACAACGATGAGCGGGAAGATCCAATGCTGGACATTAGCCGGTAAGGGATTAGCCGCTAAGTACTGTTGGAGTTGAATAAAGTCAAAGGTGCCAAGCCCAGCGGCATGATAAAGCGCGATTAAACCGATTAAGGCTAAGGATGCGCCGGCAGTTAGGTACAGCGTTATCTTCATGGCCGCGTAATCCCGGCGGGCAGAGCCCCAAAGGCCGATCATCAAAAATGTGGGTATTGTTGCGATTTCATGTAAAAAATAGAAAAAGAAAATATCCAAGGACATAAAGGCGGCATAGGTGCCTGTGACCATCAGCAAGAGCAGGCAATAGTATTCTTTGACGCGTTCTTTGATGGATTGTGACATGAGGACAGCGGCAAAAGACCCAGCGCCGGTTAATACAAGCATCAGCGCGCTGATTCCGTCGACACCAACATGAAATGAAATGCCCAGCTGGGACACCCAAGGGATTTTCTCAACTAATTGATAGCCGCCGGAAATCGCATCGTAGGATCTATAGATCCATAACGATAAAAGAAAAGGCAGCAATAGGGCGGCGATAGCAATTCTTCTTAATAAGACGGTTTGATTCGCGGGTGCCAGCAATAAAAGGCCAAGCCCTGCCGTCGGTGCCAATAAAATCAACAATAGAGGGTTTATCATAAGGCAGTTACCATAATATAAAATAAGTAAAGGGCGCCAAGCACAAAAATCAACGCGTAAAATTGCACCATACCGGTTTGTAAATACCGAAGCGATGAGCCGGCCGCCTTGGCCATGCCGGTCAAGCCTTCAATAGCAACGCGGATAATAATAATTTTTTCCAGCCATGTTAAGATTTTAGCAAAACCCTGCTGAAACACATCCACATACCAGCTGTACACAGCATCGAAATAATATTTATTTTTGAGGATTGGATAAATAAGCCCAAGATTTTCAACTGGATCTTTGGCAGGACGCTTGCCGTAAAGCAAATAGGCTGTGCCGAGTCCAAGCACGCCCAAGACGGTAGAAATGACAGCTACCTTCATATTAAGCGGGTGATGTTCTCCGTCAGGATATAAAAAATGAGGAATGCCGATAAATCCGCCAATGACGGCTAAGATGCTTAAAAAAATTAATGGCAAGGTCATGGTGGCTGGCGATTCATGGGCGTGATTATCGTGACCGGTTTTACCCCAGAATGCGGTGAAAAATAATCGGCCCATATAAAAGGCTGTCAACGTTGAGGTAATAGAAGCTGTCCAGTAGAGCAGGCTGTTATGCCTTGATGCTAAACTTAAGATTTCATCTTTGCTCCAAAATCCGCTTAAGGGAAAGATGCCGCAGAGGGCCAAGGTTCCGATTAAGAACGTCACGCCGGTTATAGGCATCTTTTTTAAGAGCCCGCCCATTTTCCAGATATTTTGTTCATGATGCATGGCATAGATCACGCTTCCGGCGCCTAAGAAAAGCAGGGCTTTGAAAAATGCGTGCGTGGTTAAATGGTACATGCCCTCCATTGGGCCGGCTAATCCAAGCGCCATGACCATCAGGCCTAATTGGCTGAGCGTCGAGTACGCTAAGATGCGTTTTATATCATTTTCAACCACGGCTAAGGTGGCAGCCATAAGGGCGGTGATGCCGCCGATGTAGGCAATCACGGTCAATGCGGCTGTTAATGGTTCAAAAATAAAGAAGGTGCGGGCCAGTAAATAAACCCCTGCCGCCACCATCGTTGCCGCGTGGATCAAGGCGCTGACGGGTGTTGGGCCTTCCATGGCATCGGCCAACCACACATGTAAAGGGACTTGGGCTGATTTTCCAACGACTCCGCAAAAGAGTAGGAGCGCGGCAATGGTTAAAAGATGCGGATCCATTTGCCCAACTGAGGCGGCTAAATCGGTAAATTGAAAACTGCGGCCCTGACCGACATTGGAAATGCTCCATAGTAAGAGGATGCCGCATAGGAATCCAAAATCTGCCACGCGGTTAGCCATGAAAGCTTTGACCCCCGCATCAGCGGCGGAAGGTTTGGGGAACCAGAAACCAATCAAGAGGTATGAACTTAATCCAACTAATTCCCAGAACATGAATAATTGGATAAAATTATCAGAAAGGACAATGCCGATCATGGAGAAGGCAAAAAGGCTTAAGAAGGCGAAGAAACGCGGCATGCTGGGATCCTCAGCCATATAGCCGCGGGAATAAATGAATATTGCGCTGCCCACGCCGGTGACAACTAAAAGCATCATAATGGCTAAGGGATTAACCAGCACACCGAAGTTGATGGTTAAGCCGCTGACCGCGATCCATGTTAAAGACTCTTGTAGCACCGCCGGCGTGTGTGCGCTAAATATTTGACAGGCCATGGCGCAGGTGCAGGCGAAGGAAATCAAGATGCCGGATATGCCGACGATGCCGCTTAAGGTTTTTGAACGCAGGTAAAATAATGTAATGACAAGGCAGGATACAAGCGGTGCGAAAAAAGCGACCCACGCGTAAAGAGGAGTTACCATTTCAACTCCTTTAATTCATCGGCTTGGATGGTTGAGAATTGGCGGTAGATTAAGACAATAATTGCCAACCCAACAGCAACTTCCGCGGCGGCGACTAGGATAATAAAGAAGACGATCAATTGGCCGCTGTAATCACCGTTAAATTTTGAAAAGGTTACGAAAGATAAATTGGACGCGGCTAACAAAAGCTCTAACGAGAGCAGGATTTTAAGTACGTTACGGCTGGTGGTCACGCCTAAGATGCCCAGGCCGAAAAGAACGCCGCTTAAAAGTAGGTAATGCCAGATTTCTATCATTTGGTGTTAAAGGCTCCTTTAGCCAGTGAAACAATCCCGAAAATTGCAATAAGTAACAGGAAGGATGTTAATTCAAAAGGAAGAACATATTCGGTAAAAAGGATACGTCCAACCGTTTCTATCGTTCCACGAAGCGTTGAGGGTGCCAGGGCCTGAGCGGTTAAATAAGATTTAAAGGCAATCAGGCAGACGGATATGAAGGCACCTGTGGCGATCCATCCAAATAATCGAAAACGGCTTTGCTGTATGGCTGAAAACGCGGGGGCATTTAAATTTAAACACATGACAACAAATAAAAAAAAGACCAGAACCGCTCCCGCGTAAACTAAAAGAAGAATGACGCTGACAAAATAAGCTTCTAAAAGCACAAATAGGGAAGATAATCCAAAGATGACAAGGACTAAGGACAAAACATTATAAAGGGGATTACGGGCCATGACAACGCCCAAGGCGGCAAAAACGACAATCGCGGCAAATAGATAAAAGAAAAAAGTTGGCATGCTTAACACGGTATAATGGCTTTCCTAAATTAAAAATTAAAGGCGTATTATTAATATAGAAACAAACACGGTAATGTCAAGAATATTGTACTTTTTTTATATTGCTTCACTTTGCAAAGATGGCAAATATATGGCATACTTGCCCCATATGCCTATGTTTAGAACCTTATATAAAGCAATGACTTTGGTGCTGATTACGGCCATTTTAAGCACGTCCATCCAAGTTCCTTCGGCCCGCGCGCAGCAGGTTGTTGTGCTGGGTGCCCTGCCAGCTCCCGGCACAATAATTCAGCTAAGTCAAGTTTATACACCAGCCTATTTGCAAGGGATGATCATTTATCTTAATGAGCCGCTGAAATTTGATTTCTTAGTCCATCGTTCGGAGTCAAACTTAACACAGATTCAAAAAAAGGATGAGTACACTAAGCTGGTTAAATATTTCTTAGCCTCGTTAACTATTGCTGACCAAGACCAATGGGTCAATTTATCCCCTTATGAAAAAAACAGGATTA
>CAZCHB010000167.1:0-4555 GCA_964498235.1 uncultured Planctomycetales bacterium | reverse complement strand
AAGTTGCATTAATTACCGGCGCGTCTAAAGGCATTGGCCGCGCGATTGCGTTGAAATTTGCCCAATACGGGGCAACCGTCGTGTTACTGGCCCGTGACAGTGCGCGGTTAAACGAGGTTAAAGAATTAATTGCCCAAAAAGGCGGCAAGGCCTTTGCTTTTAATGCCGATTTAACCAAACCGCAGGAGATAATGAGCATTTTAAGCCAGATTCACGCGCAAGCTGGTGTGGTTGACATCTTGGTAAACAATGCTGGCAAAGGGTCTTTAGGCAAACCCATCGTTGAATCTACGCTTGAAGATTATCAATATATATTTGACCTGAATGTTCGTGCCATTTTTCTGTTAACCTCTCAAATCCTTAAAAGCATGATTAAGCAGAAGGACGGCGCTATCATCAATATTGGCTCAATCTCAGGTAAGATCGGTAAGTCAAATCAAGCGCTTTATTGCGCCAGTAAATTTGCTTTAGTGGGTATGTCCGAGGCTATTTTAGAAGAAGTGAAGGAGCATAATATCCGCGTTAGCGTCATTTGCCCGGATGTGGTTAATACTGAAACAAATGGCCACAAAACAAACCGCGGTAATGTAGATAATTATATTCAACCTGACGATATTGCCGAAGCCGCGCTGTTGTGTGTCCGTAATACGCAGAGTGCGACCATCAAAGAAATTGTTGTCCGAACCCGCCGGCCTATTTAAATTGAACATGTCAACGATATCGTTAACCGTCGTGATCCCAGCCTATAACGAGCAGGATAATTTGGATTTAGCATTGTCTAATGTCCTGCGGTCGCTGGAGGGTTTGGTGACTGATGTTGAGATTATTGTTATTGACGATGGAAGTTGTGATAATACCAGGGCAATCGCTGGGCAATGGGCGCTTAAGGATAAGCGGATCAGCTGTGTCCGTAACGAAACCAATCAAGGTTATGGGTATTCATATTTACGCGGTGTCAGCTTAGCCGCTAAAGACCATGTCGGTGTTTATACGGCGGATAATGATATGTCATGGGAATCATTCCGTGAGTTGGTTAAACAAATAGGCCAGGCTGATATACTTTCATCCTATATGTGCAATACCAATGAGCGTGAATGGCCAAGGCGCATTCTTTCAAGAATGTTTGTTATGATAATAAACGGCGTTTTTAATATACGTCTAAAATATGTGAATGGACCATTTATTGCGCGAAGGAATATCCTGCAAGCGTTGACGGTGCGTTCTCGTGGTTTAACGGTGTTGGCGGAGTGTAAGGTTAAGTTAATGAGGCAAGGTTACTCATGCATGGAAATCCCCTTTAAGTATGTGCCGCGGCAAGGCGGTCAATCCAGCGCGTTAAGTTTTAAAAGCATCAAAGCTGTCGTTAAGGCTGTTAGCTTATTGTTTTGGGACGTTTATGGATGGAAGCATTAGCTTATGCCCGCGATATCACTATCAGTCGTCATTCCTGTGTTTAATGAAGAAGCCAGTATTCAATCAGTGATTGCGGAGCATGCCCAGGCTCTTGAAAAATTGGCACCGCATTTATTTGATTGGGAAATCCTTTGTTTAGATGACGCGTCGACGGATAAGACTGTTGAAATTCTTCAAGCTTGCGCTTTAAATAATTCGCGTTTAAGGATATTGCGCAACGCCCTTAATCAAGGCATCAGCCCTTCTTTTATGCGTTTGTTCCATGAAGCCCGTGGACAATTTATTTATTTGACCGCGGGTGATGGGCAATGGCCGGCGGAAAATTTATCCCGTTTATTTAATGCAAGGCAGGAAACGGGGGCAGATTTAATCGTTGGTGTCCGGCAAGAGCGCGATAAGGTCTATGGGTTTATGCGGCGCTTGATGTCGTATGGGTTTAATTATTTAGCGAAGGTATTCTTTAACATTGATGCCCAGGATGTCAACGGCATTAAATTGGGGCGCCGCGCGATATTTACAGCGCCGGTTAAGTCTAAAAGTTTCTTATCGGAAATTGAACGCATTGCCGCGGCACAATCTGCGGGTTATAAAATAGGTTACGCGCCGGTGATTTTTCTGCCTCGGCTGCATGGGTCACCTAAAGGCGCTAAGATAGCAAATGTAGCGGGGACTTTTGTTGATTTTATTAAGTATTATTTAATTAAGAACAGGACATAACATGGCTAGTATTGATGATTTCAAGAAAATTGAATTAATTGTCGCCCAAATTAAAGAAGTCAAAGAACATCCTAACGCGGACCGTTTATATGTCCTGCAGGTCGATACGGGGCGTGATGTCCGTCAGATTGTTGCGGGTATTCGCCGTGCGTATACACCCGAACAGCTAGCCGGCCGGCGGGTCATTCTATTGGCTAATTTAGAACCCGCTGTGATCCGCGGGGAAACATCAAACGGCATGTTATTGGCCGCCTCCGATGCAAACGGCATGGCCTTGCTGATGCCGGAGAAAGAAATTGCGCTAGGCAGTATTGTTAAATAACAGATCATGTCTCTAGAGCTGAAACAATTTGTCCCATCCAGCGTTTGTTTAAAATGCGATGGTTGCTGCCGTTTCCAAAGCGCGGATTCAGCGTGGCGTCCTCGATGGGATAAACGTGAATTCACCGATGACAATCATTATGTCACGGCTATCGCTGACTGCGGGAAGTATCTATGCCGTTTCTTAAATAAATCTGACAGCACATGCCGGGTTTACAGTGACCGTCCTTTTGAATGCGCGCTATATCCATTTTTATTGTCTAAGCAGGGCAACGGCGTTAAGGTGTATGTGCATCTGGCGTGCCCTTATATTCAAATCACTGAACAGAGCCCTGAGTTTAAAGTGTATGTTGATTATTTGAAGAGTTTCTTTCATGAGCAGGGGACGCTTAATTTTTTAAAACGCAACCGGCATTTGATTTCTGACTATGCGCCCTTTGAGGGGGAAATGCTTAATGTCTTTACCATCCAAGACGCTCTTTGATCAATATCTTCATCATTGTTCTAGTCCGTTATCGGTGTATCATTACAGCGCTATATTCGCATGGCAGGATTTTTTTCAATTTAAGGTTGAGATCATAAATGGTCAGTTATGCGTATTTGCGTTTCAGGGGCAGGATTCTTTTTTGTACCTGCCGCCTTTAGGCGGTGAATTAAACATTAATACCATTGAACAATGCTTTAAGTTGATGGGGAAGTCCAAGATTGCGCGGATTGAAAACATTTGCGCAAATCAATTGCCTATTCTCAAAGCACACGGGTATAATGAACACTTCAAAGCCCATGAATATGTTTACCGCCGCGATGACTTGGCGTGTTTAAGCGGCCAGGCCTATAAATCAAAGCGTCATGATATTAACGCTTTTAATGAGCATTATCCTCAAGCGGTATATCGGGAGTATGTTCCGGGGGATTATCAAGGGTGTGTTGCGCTTTATAAGCATTGGGCCTTGAATCGCCGGGCGCATTATCAAGATGATATTTATTTAGCCATGCTCGATGAAAATGCCCAGGTTCATGCCTTGTTGATTGCTAACGCGGAAGAACTCGGCTTGTCGGGTAGAATCGTCAGCATTGGCGGCCGGATTGCCGCCTATACATTTGGGTATGGTTTAGATAAACAAACATTTTGCGTTAGTCTAGAAATTACTGATTTAAGCAAGAACGGGTTAGCGGCATTTATTTTTAACCAGTTTTGCGCTGATGACATGGTTAAGGATTGTAAGTTCATTAATACAATGGATGATTTCGGCATGCCCAATGTGGCGGCGGCCAAGGAAGCCTATCATCCTATTGAAAAGAAACCAGTATATACAGTCAGGAAGGCCTAGGATTAATGGATATTAAAGCCGCGGAATTTGTTGTATTTGACGTCGAGACAACTGGTTTGTCTCCGCAAGACGGGCACCGCATCGTTGAGATTGCCGCAATGAAGGTCAGCGGCTTAAAGGTTGTTGATAAATTCTATTCTTTGGTTAACCCTAAACGTTTTTTACCAGCGGAAGCCATGAGCATCAATCAGATTACTGAAGAAATGATTGCGGATGCGCCGACGCATGATGAAGTTTTGCCTAAATTGATTGATTTTATCGGCGGGGCCTGCGTGGTTGGCCATAATGTGCGCTTTGACCTGGGGTTTTTGTGTTATGAGCTTTCGTTGTTAGGGCGCCGATTAAAAGAGGAAACTCCCGCTGTGGACACTTTAAAAATGGCCAAGGAATTGGTGCCGTATTTAAGCAGTTATAAGTTGTCGTATTTGGCGCGTTCGCTTGGTGTCACGGTTACAGAAACACATCGTGCCATGGCGGATGTTGATATTACAGTTAAGGTGATGCTGCGTTTAATTGAAATGGCACAGGAAAAAGATTTGGGAAATATCAATAAGTTCTTTGCCCAGTTTAGTGTCGAGAAACCTGTCTTTAAGTTTGCCCAGGCGTCCCAATCGTCGCTTTTTTAAGATATGATAAGACAACAGTATCCTTTCCAAGACCCTTTTACTGTATTGAAGAAGTTTTATGGTCAAAAGGGCTTATTTTTTTTAGATTCAAACGTAATGAATGTCCCCGGAAGTCATTCTTATATCGGGTTTTCTCCGGTCAATGTT
>CAZCHB010000166.1:0-4599 GCA_964498235.1 uncultured Planctomycetales bacterium | reverse complement strand
TTTCAGTTATGGAAAGAATGAGACCACCACAACCTACGTTTATGACAGTACCGGCGCGCGTGTTAAGAAAACCGCGGCAGGTACCACGACTGTTTATCTCGGCAAAGATTACGATGTTACCGGCGCCCTCTCCACGAAATATGTTTTTCTCGGCGACAGAAGAATTGCGTCTAAAGATTCTTCCAACGTAAAACTTTATTTTCATGAAGATCATATCAACAGCAGCAACGTCATCACCGACTCCTCCGGCGATCAAGCCGCGCTGTATGAATACGATCCCTACGGTGCAACCGCCACTCATACGGGCGCGTCAGATGTTAAGCATCAATTCACCGGCCAGGAAAAAGATGACTCGACTGGTCTGCATTATTATGGGGCGCGTTATTATGATTCACAGCTGGGTAGGTTTATTACAGCTGACCCGACGATTCAACATCCAGCCGATCCGCAAGATTTCAGTCGGTATGCATATGCAAGAAATAATCCGATTCGCTTTACCGATCCAACAGGATTGAAATGGAGTTGGAGAGGATTTCTTACATTTGGAATTTTAGGAGGATTGCTTCCGCCACAAGTGACAGCTGCATTAGTGGGAATACTTGTTTTGGCTGTTACTCGTGACCCAGCTCAAGCAGGGGCTGCTTATCGTGGTAGTGAAGCATGGTTGAAAGGAGCTTCGGTTGGAGAATCTCTTAAAGCTGCCGCCAAGGGTTACCAAGAAGGGGCGGGACTTGCTAACGGAGACATACGAAGTGCTATTTCTCTTACTCAATCTGGACCGTCATATGATGGCGGTGGTAGTAGCATAGAAATTGACGGTTCTAGCAAGTCCAATTTGAGTCAGAATATAGGAATATTATTCAGGACGGCGGCGCTCATTTTAACAATAGTCAGCGCTACAACTGGAGCAAAAAGTAATAGTGCGGAATTAACTCAGTCTGCGAAACAGACAAATGAAATTCATTTAACTTGGGACCAAGCGATTACAAGGTTAACAGATAGAGTAGGGGTTGGAGCTCCATCTGGAAATATTATGTCTAGCCCGTCGTCGCCTAGCGGTGGTATGATTCCACCTACAGCCGACGGTGCATTTGTACCTGGAAGCGGTTATGCCTTAGCTGTCAATATGGCGATGGGTGTGGGGGCGGAAGTTGTTAATACCGTATTGCAAAGAGGGGGAAAGAAAGACGATCTAAAACAAGTTGATAAGGCGGCAAAAAAAGCTGGGATTAAAGATAGGGATGGTTTCGGAAGATATATTGAAGATGCTAAGAATAGTGTTGGTAAGCGTGGCGATGATAATTTTAGCTGGAATCAGCTTTTAGAATTGGCAAGAGAATTTAAGCAAAATGGAGGGCGATAATGGGTCAGCATACCACAAAAAAATTTTCATTCAGACTGAGTGCTATTACAAAACAACAAGCTGGAAATTTAAAGAAGGTGTGGCGAGATGCCAAAGTATTGATGCCTGAGAATAGACTTAAATTCCTAAGGAAAAATGGCATCGTAGGGATTATTCCAATTCGAAAAGATAAAAAATATCATTGGTTAAATTCTTTTTTCAAAAAAAATAGAATTAACCTTTCGCAGTGTGATATTTTTATTTCCATGAGTACTAGGTATGATACAAGAGTTCTTGCATTGCCTGATTATGTAATGAAAGTTATTCGTGAAACAGGTGCGGATATTACATTTTCTTTTACCGTAGTATAATTATAAAATCTTCATTAATCTTCCCACCTGTAGTCGGTACCCCTTCCCCTCCAAAAATCTGGCGGGCAGGCAAAAGTGCCAGGCTTAATATTTCATCAACTGATCATTAATTAATTCCGCGTAGGGTTCTTCCAACTGAAGAAATCGCCGATAATTCATCTGCCGCTCTAGAGCATTTGAGCCCATATCTTTATAATAAAGATTCTCAATAATTAAAAAATCGCGTTTGCCCTTGGCGTAATACCGCGCGCTTGAATACGGATAATCCTCGGCCCGCCTAACCATCTTTGCCTTCACGGGATTTCTTTCGATGTAACGGCCGCATTGCAGATAATAACTCTCTTCCGCAATTCTTGGGCTGCGGTACCGTTCTTCAAAGACATGCCCTGTTGTTTGATGCTCTTTTTAAAGTACCGGGCATACCCCAGCTGAACCCAATGCATAAATCTTGCTAAGCCGATTGCTTCTTCAATGCGCACCAGCAGATGGTAGTGATTACTCATCAGGCAGTAGTGAAAGATCTTCAGCCTTTCTCTTTGCTGTCCGCTAGCCAATAGATTCAACATAAAATTAAAATCATCCCGGCACTCAAAAAATACGCGCCGGTTATTACCGCGGTTGAAGACATGATAAATGCCTCCGGCGGTAAACTCCCGTGGTTTTCTGGGCATAAAAATAGGCCTCCTTTTTCAAGTGAGGGCTAATCGTATCGACGCTGAGCTTTGCTTGCCTCAGGCCATAATGAATTGTCCGACTTTTCTGCTGATCTTCAAAAGATTCAGCAACCCAATCTATAATGCCGCTTTTCCAAACTTTGTCTTGCTTGCGAACCCTGTACTTTTGGAAGGGGTACGGGCTACGGGCTATTTGTGCAGGTGGGGAGATTAATTAAAACTTTTCGAGCATCTCTTTCAATTCCAAAGGGTTTACTTCTTCGCCAATAAGATGGGCATTCCAGTTAGTGCCTACCAATAATCCATCTTTTGCTAATCCGGGAAGCCATCTTTCAACAAATTGCGTTAAATTAATAGCAGTGGGCTTATAGTGCGCCCATTGTTCTTTAACACATTGTTGAGCGTAGGCCCGATCTGACCAAAAAGGCATAACTTTAATATTAACCTGATTATTTGAATCACTCACGCACCAATCATCTGAATCTTTTAATCCCCAGACTTCACCTGATTTTTTGACTCGTTCAATAAAACGCTCATAACGATCAATCGAAGCAATTTTATTATCGAACATTTTTATTTGCCGTTTTCGTAGCAATGGCCTTCTTCAAATTCCCATATACCGTCATCTTCAGCTGATTGTAAATACTCATACACCTTATCCAAGTTTGCTTCGGGATGAATATCAACCGAGTAAATTTTCAACTGTTTATCCTCTGAAGAAAATTCGGGCCCACCCTCAAAGGTACAGGCCATCTTTGAAAATTTATCCCAGTATTTTTGAAATTCAGTGGGCGGCATTTTAATATGATCAACAATAACTCGATAGGTCGAATGCCCACCTCTTTTTACAACTGAGTTAAATTTCAGTCGGCCATCTCTTTCAGTAGCCGTTACAATATCACCGAAACTTACTCCTTTAGCATAAAAGGGTGAATTATCTAATCTGTACTGCTCTTTTCCAACCTTTTGCGCCCAAAGCGTTTCAGTAGAAGAACCGTGCCAATCTTCATCTAATTCAAACCATATTTTTACTAAATCGTCCATCACTTATCACCTACTCAAAAACTCCACTGTTGTCATATCACCTTTTGAAAGGTTACAACTTTGGCAAGTATTTTGGGCATTATCCACGGAATTATTACCGCCCCGTGAGCGAGGGATCGCATGATCAATGTTCGATCGATCCGGGTCTGGGCCTTGGCTTCTTATCGTATCTTTTCCGCAAAATGCACATTTGTTATTAAATATATTTCTAACAAAATCTTTTACCTTTGATGAAAAACCTTTCCCTGCTCCTTTGCCACCTTTTGAACCTTTTTTGGGGCCGGGGTTTGATCTGGGTTTGCTTGCAGTATAGACTTCGGGGGGAGCAATGGCAATCCCTTGATTCACGAGCAACGTCGATGCACCAGCCACTGCTACTTGAGCTCCGCCACCGGGTGTTGGGGGGCCACCACTAGGCAGAGAAGTTTGGGGCAATAAATTCGGACCTGGCCCTCCGGCAGTCGCATCTTTCAGCCGATTCAGCCAATCTGCATTTTCATCAAAATGTATTTGAGCTGTTTGAGAATTGGGATTTAAAGTCTTTGTAGCTTGGTTTAGTGCGATACCCGTTGCTGTACCAGCAGCTAATCCTGAGGCCGCAGAAATACCACTAATAGCCCCTGAGCTTAATCCAGCAAATCCTCCGCCAACAGCTCCCGCCTCCGTGCCCACACCTGCCGCCACGGAAATGGAAGGCGTATACACTAAAGAACCGCTCGCTAAAAGATTTGATAAACCTGCAAGTAGCGTAGAAACAGCCGCCGCCACCACAACAACAGCCGCAACGACAGCAATTGCAATTAAGGCAATTTTAAATAATTTTTTCCAAAATCCGAACCCTGTAGGGTCCGTAAAGTTAATAGGATTATTTCTAGCATAGGCATATCTATTCAAATCTTGCGCATCTTCTGGATTCTGAACCGTAGGATCAGCAGTAATAAACCTCCCAAGCTGTGAATCATAATATCTTGCTCCATAATAATGCAGGCCCGTGCTGTCATCTTTCTCTTGACCCGTGAATTGATGTTTCACATCTGACGCGCCGGTATGCGTTGCAGTTGCACCGTAAGGGTCATATTCATAAAGCGCGGCTTGGTTGCCGGAGGAATCGGTAATGACGTTACTGCTGTTGATATGATCTTCGTGGAAATAAAGTTTTACGTTGGAA
>CAZCHB010000165.1:0-4604 GCA_964498235.1 uncultured Planctomycetales bacterium | reverse complement strand
TTATTCGTCAACAATCGGATTTGCTTAACACCAAGATCAACGAGGATTTGGGCAACAATACCATAATCACGCAAATCTGCCGGAAACCCTAAAGCTTGGTTAGCTTCAACCGTATCCATACCGTCATCCTGTAAATTATACGCCTTCATTTTATTAACCAAACCAATACCGCGCCCTTCATGCTGGCGGATATAAAGCAAAACCCCGCTTTTAGCATGTTGGATTTCTTTCATCGCCGCTTTTAACTGGCTGTTACAATCACAACGCAAAGATCCAAAAACATCACCGGTCAAACATTCGCTCTGCGCACGCACTAAAACAGGAGAAGTCGGATCAATCACTCCCTTTACTAAGGCCAAATGCAGGACATCATCAATGATCGACTTGTAGGCCACCATCTTAAATTCACCGAAATCCGTCGGCAGTATTGTTTCTTCCACGCGCTCCACTAATTTCTCTGTTTTTCGGCGGTATTCAATCAGGCTGTCAATGGTGCAAATCTTTAAGGCGTGTTTCTTGGCAAAAGCAATCAAATCATTTGTCCGGGCCATGGTGCCGTCGTCATTCATGATCTCGCAAATAACACCGGCAGGGTACAAACCTGCCATACGCATCAAGTCAACCGATGCCTCAGTATGCCCGGCGCGGACTAAAACACCGCCGCGGCGCGCGCGTAAGGGGAATAAATGCCCAGGGGTCACTAGATCGCTTGGTTTTGATTTTGGGTCAATCAGCACTTGAACCGTCTTGGCACGGTCTGCGGTTGAAATACCCGTTGTTACACCATACACAGCGTCGACCGAAACCGTCCATGCCGTATTACATTTTTGGTGTTTGGAATTAACATCTTCCTTCATAGGATGGAGGTCAAGTTCATTAAGCCGTTCATCTTCCATCGGAACACAAATCAGACCCTTGGCATTACTTGCCATGAAATTAATCGCATCTGGGGTGATATGCTGGGCGGCAATTAAAACATCCCCTTCATTTTCACGGCCTTCATCATCCATGACAATGACCATTCGGCCTTTTTTTAGCTCTTCAAGAACTTCTGGAATAGAATTGAACATATTTTAACCCCCAAGTTATCACTGAAATATCCGCAAAGTATAGGCCAAATCTTACCCCTTGTCAATTGAATTGTCTGACGCTATAATGCCTGTTAATTTCATAACTGTAGCAATATAAATATGATGCATCTTGACCAAAAAATAGCAAAAATATTAATCACCCGTAAGCTAACCATAGCGGCCGCTGAATCCTGTACCGGCGGCCTTTTAGCCCATACCCTGACCAATATTCCCGGATCTTCGGCCTTTTTTTTACTTGGTATAACCGCCTATGATAATACCGCAAAGATAGAAATACTTAAATTACCCCCTGCTACTATTAAAAAGCATGGGGCTGTTAGCGCCCCGGTTGCAAAGCTAATGGCTCAGAATATCCGGAAAATATTAAAAACAGATTATGGGATTGGGATTACCGGCATTGCCGGACCAGGCGGGGCAACTGCAAATAAGCCAGTGGGACTGGTCTTTATTGCGTTATGCGATTCTAGAAAAACTATTGTTGAACAATTTTTATTCAAAGGCAACCGTCTGCAAATTAAAACTCAGGCAGTCCAAGCCGCCCTTAGAATTTGTTGGCAAAAGCTGGCTAAAGATTAAAACTCGTATATAATACGTCCATGGATTTCAAACACCGCATTCAACGCTGGTTTAAACCACGATTCGCTGTCGTCTATCCCTTTGGTATTTTTGTCCTCCTCTATGGGTATTGCGACAATCTATCCCTTAAACGAGGCATTGGCTTTATCATTGCTGGCTTGCTGATCCGCCTATGGTCTAATGGTTATGCCATTAAAAATGATAAGCTAACAACCTCCGGCCCTTACGCCTTTGTCCGCAATCCGCTTTATTTAGGAACTTTTTTAATTGCGATTGGTTTTGTAATCCTCTTGAAAATGGGATGGTTGGGACTACTCTTCATTGCCGCCTTGGCGTTCATGTATTACAAGACTATCCAAAGCGAACAAGGCATGCTGACTGAAAAGTTCGGCGACGCTTACCGTAAATACGTTCAAAAAGTACCTGCCATGATTCCCTGCTTAATCGCTTATCCTGAAGGCGATAAATGGCCCTTTAGTTTAAAACGCCTGATTGACAGCAAGGAACATAAGCCGCTGTTCTGGGTTATTATTTTAATCATTATCTTCCACATCAAAAGCCGCGTCCTGCTTGAACACAAAGACATGACCGCCAAAACGTGGGTCTTGATCGGTGTTGTTATTATCCTCATCCTGCTTGATTTAATCTACGAAGCCAACAAAAAGAAAATCCATAATAAATAGAAAACCCTGCGCCGCTTAAAGCGCAGGGTTTTCTTGAAGAATGCTAGAACTTAGTTACGGGATGATTGTAACTTTGAAAGCAATCTTAAGATTTCAATATAGAGCCAAACAAGGGTGACCATTAATGAAAAAGCCCCATACCATTCCATGTATTTCTCAACACCTTGACTGGCGGCATTCTCAATAAAATCAAAATCCAAGACTAAACACATAGCCGCAAGACCAACGACGAACATACTGAAACCAATACCTAACCAACCGCCGCCATTCAAGAAGGTTGGAGCTTGAACACCAAATAATGAAGCGATAAAAACAACAGCATAAAACAACATCAGCCCGACCATTGCAATCATCATACCTTTT
This sequence comes from uncultured Planctomycetales bacterium, assembly GCA_964498235.1. Lineage (GTDB taxonomy): Bacteria > Omnitrophota > Gorgyraeia > Zapsychrales > Fredricksoniimonadaceae > JACQQW01. The sequence continues at coordinate 1,891 of CAZCHB010000165.1, read as the reverse complement.
TTAAAGGCAGGCGTGGCTTGCAGATACCCGGCTTTATATCCCATCAGCATGGCCAAAAACACACCAAAGGTCAAACCAACCGACTGGATTACAATGCCGGGGTATTTCATTTCTAAAAGTGCGGAAAAACCGCCTAGCATTAAGCCTTGGCAGGCGGCATATAACGGAGCTGTCACCGGTGTCCATTTTGGCTTAAATGAACTGGCAATGGCTAAAATAAGCCCAACAATAGCTCCTCCCATCCCTAACATTCTCATTAACCCTAAACTTTCAGGCTTAGAGGCCATCGACCATGTCCATGTCGCCACCGCTAATAAGACGCCAAATAAAACAAAGGTTTTATTGACCGTCCCTTGCACAGTCATGCTTTGCCCAGAGCCGAAAACACGAGCATCTGTAAAAATCTTGCTTTTAAGTGTCGGATTGCTGCTTTCCATATTAACTCCCTTTCGTTATGATTAAATCCCTGACCATCGCAAGGCGATTGTCAGGGCAATATTAGTATACACCCCAGCCATCACATCATCAAGCATAATGCCCCAACCGCCAGGCATGCTTTCAATCTTATTAATCGGATATATTTTAAACATATCAAAGGCGCGAAACAAGAAAAATCCGCAAATGGCAATCGGCCAGGAAAAAGGAATGCCCGCCAATGCTATTAATATGCCTACCACTTCGTCAATGACAACAATACCAGGGTCTTTTTCTTTTAAGATCTTTTCTAAATAACTAGACGCCGCTATACCTGCAATTATTAAAAAGACCGTACATCCAAGATAGATGCCGTTATTATCTTTCATTAAATAAACAAGGCCAATCCCCACCGCTGTTGCGGCGGTGCCGGGCGCCGCCGGAAAATAGCCTATACCAAAAAAAGTCGCTATAATTTTACTTAAAGAAATCATCGAGCTTGTTTCTTATGTTTAAAATATAAATAACCTGAACCCACCGTCAACGCTACGCTGACAATCATCAACACATTAATCAAAGTACGCCACGCCATTTCAACCTTATAAAACCAAGACAAGGCAAAGACGGCTTGCTCGGCAATTAAAAATAACAAAATCACAGCGATCGTCAGGATTTGAAAAACTGTTTTAATCTTTCCTGCCGCTTCTGCCGGCAAAACCTGACCTTGAGCCATGGCCTTAAGTCGAGACACCGTCACGGCAACTTCCCTGACACCAATAGCAATAACCATCCACCCATCAACCATGCCTAAGAAAGCCAACACAGTAAAAATGGATAAAATCATCACTTTATCGGCGATGGGATCCATAATCTTCCCAAAATCGCTGATCAGCCCATTCTTTTTAGCCAGATACCCATCATAATAATCCGTTAATGACGCGGCAATAAATAAAACGGCTGCAGAAATGTTGCCAGCTAAAGTATTAGTCATCAATAACACGCCGATAATAACCGCAAAACCAAAACGTGACATGGTCAGAATATTAGGCAGGTTCATAGGGCAACTCCAGCTAAATCATATTCATACGCATCCGTGATCTTTACATCAACAAAATCTCCCGCCTTTAAATCCTTATCTGAACGCACATAAACAATGCCGTCCACATCAGGGGCGTCATATTCACTACGGCCAATATATGTGCCCTTGCTGTTGGCTTCCTTTTCATCAATTAAGACCTTTAATTGCCGGCCTACAAAGGACTGCTGAATTTCTTTGGAGATGCTTTGCTGATCCAGCATCAACGTATCCAATCGTTCTTTCTTAATCTTTTCAGACACATGTCCGGTCATTTTTGCGGCCAAGGTATCTTCTTCTTTCGAATACACAAAAACACCGACGCGCTCAAATCGAGACGCTTGATTAAACCGACGCAGTTCTTCAAAGTCTTCCTTGCTCTCACCGGGCAACCCAACGATA
>CAZCHB010000164.1:0-4625 GCA_964498235.1 uncultured Planctomycetales bacterium | reverse complement strand
CACAAAATGGAGATGATCCAGTGACTGCACTGGATTTTACGCTTGGATCATTTTGATTAATAACACAGGTACCTCTAAAAGTTTCGGCTGTTTGCATACAGGTGTCCCATGAATAATAATTGCATTGATTAAAGGATTGGGAAACAACACAATATGGCGCAGCGAAAGATAAAAAAGGTACAAAAAACAATTGCAAGACTGAGACGGAGATAAATATTATTTTTTTCATTCTATTCCTAACGAGGAAAATCAAAAGACAGGACTTTTACACCTCAATCTGGATTTCGGTTCGCGTCCTGTTATAGGAGTCAGACAGGACAGTGTTTTTTTGAATTCCGTCGAAAAACGGTATTCACGTAACTCTTTAAATTGCATCTACTTATACAAACCCAAGTTTCTGATTCATCCTCGGGTTTTAATTTTAAAATGGGGTGAGTGAGGGGACTTGAACCCCCGACCTAAAGATCCACAATCTTTCGCTCTAACCAACTGAGCTACACCCACCATGCACTGCTATTATTACTATCTAAAAATGGATTCCCGACCTGTCTGCCGTTAGGCAGGTTAAAACCTCGGGAATGACAAGACCTACAGAAGGGCAATAGATTAACAGAAAACACTCTTTTGCTCAATAGAAAAACGTCCCCGGCACGAGTCGAACGTGCGGCCCACAGCTTAGAAGGCTGTTGCTCTATCCAACTGAGCTACGGGGACAAAATTGTCACTAAACTATACCACATCTCGCCTCAAGTGCAATGTTAGACATTATAACCAAATAGGGCTATAATTCAATCATGGGCTTGGAACAATCTGAATATTTTATGTGCCCCTACTGCGGGCGCAGTAATGGACTATCAATCGACATCTCAGCCGGCGAAGATCAAGAGTTTGTGGTTGACTGTGAAACCTGCTGTGCGCCGATTGTTATCACCGTCCGTTTAAGCGGCGATGAGGTCATCGCGGTTGAGGTGCGGCGGGAAAACGAATAATCGCCCTTAAGATTATTTTTGGCTGATCACAAACATGGACTTAGGCAGTTCAAACCGTTCAATCAACGGCTGATTGGATACATTTCGTTTTAAAAGAATAAGCGTATACCCATCCACAAATACCGGCGCCCACGTGGGGTCCTTGATCCGTTCAATCAGAAAATTCTGACCCCATGGCGTTAAATCATGCCGGTAAAAATAAATCACATTAAAATCATACTCCGCGCTTAACTTTTCCCAAATCTTGTTATCTTCCTGCATCGGAATATAGTTATCCTTAAAGAAATCCGGCGGAAAAGCTTCCTGACGATTATCAACAAAAACTTTTTCTTGCGGTGCCAAATGATAAATCAAATATCCGCCAATATCATAATTGCTAAATATCGGCCCGCTAAGCCCTGCCTGCTTATAAAAATCCGCCGAGGCATTGATGCCGGGCATTAAACCAATGCCTGCAGATGCTTGATTAATATTTTTAAAGGCGCAAGCTGTTAATACGATAGCCGCGCACAAAACAACAACCCGAATCTTTTTTTGTAATTCTTGAGTCAAGCTTCCCTCAATCTGCGCGTAGAAGAACGGGCCCAGAACAACTAAGAAAAAACTATAAGGCATAATTAAACGAATTGCCTTCATCCCAGCCGCAATAATAAATATGGTCAACACCACAAAAGCTAAATTTACTTTCCATCCACGTTTAATGACAGCAATAATGACGCCTATCAATAAAATAACGACTGTAATTAAAAAATACGGGTAGATCGGCGCGTAAAACTTTTCCATCATGAAAAATACATTTTGATTCTCGGCCAAACGATAGCCCAATCCTTTGAAAATATTAAACGGTGTTACCGCACCGGATAGACCTGAAGGATTAATCAAGTTAACAAATATACTAATAATCAATAACGGACGTAAATATCTTACACAAACCGAACACCCCCGGCTAGCCCCTTCCCAAAGAAAAAATCCTACCAATAGCGGCCCCATAAAGAAAAAGATATGAACATTGACCCATATTACCTGGGTGGGAATTAAGATCAGATAAACCCATTGTAGTTTTATCCGCCCAAGTGAGAGCTTGGTTAATAAATAGAAATACAGGCTCATAAACAAGATGCTCAGGCCTTCAGGGCGTATTTCCCGGCGGTCCCAAAGCATTGGTAAAGACAGAGCAATAAAAAAAACTGTTATGGCAAAATGCCCGCGTGAATGGGCGGCTCGCCAGAAAAAAAATAAGGCGGCCAATAACATCATGATATAGACGACAGAAAGACCTTCAAATCCCGTGACCTGCCATAATTGATACGCTAAAACGCCAAAAAGCCAATGATGATTGATAAAAGAATAGTCTGGGTGGGTGAAAGAATAATAATTCCTATACAGCAGATCAGTGTGGCCTTGAAGTATTAACTCACCATTCTTGATATGACGGCCGACATCAGCCGTGGTTAAATTAATGGGCACAGCCAAACGCAGGGCTAAAATAACAAAAAGAGCGAGGATAAAAACACCCGCTAGAATACGGTTACGTAATTTTAAGATTGGTAATGTGGGCATTGTCAGGACTGATCTAGTAGTTGAGCGGTCAACGCAATCTTCCCTTGGGCCAATATGGCTGACGCTAACGCTTCAGCCTCCGCTAATGACACCTGCGCTAATTTCTCATGCAGTTTAGGTAAATACCGTGCATCCAAACTAAAATGCCTAAGGCCAAGACCTAATAAAACTGGCAGATACTTAGGCTGATGCGCCATATCACCGCAGATACTGACATCTTTCTTGTGGCGTATCGCCGCTGAAATTATTTTCTTCAACGCCCGTAACACCGATGGGTGATGGGGCAAATAATATTCTGCCACCTTTTCATTGGTGCGGTCAACCGCCAGCAAATACTGGATTAAATCGTTGGTGCCGATGGAGAAAAAATCTGCCTCAACCGCTAACTCATCAATAATCTCCAACACGGAAGGCAATTCGATCATCACCCCCATGCGGGGCGAAGAATGATGGTCAACGTCTTCAACAGCAAGCGCCTGGATACATTCCTTTACAAGACCTTTTGCTTCCAAAAACTCATCCACCGACGATATCATAGGAAATAATATGCGGATATCATGCCCGTGCCCTGCCCGCAAAATGGCCCGCAATTGCTGGATAAAAACATCTTTATGCTTAAGGGAAAACCGGATGGATCGCAATCCTAAGAAGGGATTCTCTTCCTTGTCGTAATCGTAAAATGAAAGAACTTTGTCCCCGCCGATATCAAGCGTCCTGAAGGTCACTTCTTTACCGGGCATCCCTTCTAATAGACGACGGTAGATTAAATATTGTTCTTCTTCCGAGGGGAAATTGCTGCGCACCAAAAAAGGGAACTCACTGCGGTAAAGCCCGATCCCGTCAGCTTTAAACTCATTCGCGGCCTTTAAATCCCCTAACAGGTTAATATTTGCCATCAGCTTAACCGCGGTGCCATCCTTCGTAGTAGGACGCTCTCGAATTAAACTTTTCATGCGGTCAATATTCCTATTTAAATCTTCGCGGGCCATGACCTTGGCTATAGTATCATCCGATGGGTTCACATGAATATGCCCCATCACCCCATCTAAAAGCAGATTTGCTTCCAAGGGCAAACTTAATAAACCTTCCTCATCGGAAACGACTAACGGGATATTTAACGAGCGGGAAAGGATCGCCACATGCGAGGTAACCCCTCCGCTTAAAAGAATAATGCCTTTAACTTTCTGTGAGAATAATTTTAAGGCATCCGATGGGAACAGTTCACGGGCAATGACAATGCGTCCCTCAACATTATCATGATGGTCCTTAAGGCCCGTCATATTCTCTAAAATCCTGCGCCCCACATCCTTAACATCGTAAATCTTGTCCCGCAGATAACTGTCAGTGATGGCCGCGAATTTGCTCACATAATCCTGCACAACAATCACCACCGCATGAGAGGGATCCAACCCTTTTTGAATTTGCGCAAAGATAGCATCCGTAAAGCCTTTATCCTTGAGCATCAAGATCTGGGCGGTAAAAATGAGCGCCGCAACATCAAAGAAGTTTGCCTCTATCTGCTTTTGCAAATCCTGTAATTGGCGTTCAGTCTCCTCGAGTGAACGGTGAAGGTCGCGTTCTGTAAAACTGGCGTGCGATTGGATAAAACGTTCAATATCCGTCGATGATTCGTCGATAACCACCGCTTCTGCCAAGGCAACCCCCTCGGAACCAGAACGACCTTTAATAAATTTCAGATCAGCCGCAGGCACAACCGGCGCTTTCTTTTGCTTGCTGTCATTTAAGGTCATAAGCAGGCGGGCTGTTTCAATCGTAGTAGCTAACTGCGAGGTGATGGCTCGAAAGACCTGCACATCTTCCGGTGTAAAATAATTCTTCTTTTCACTTTGGATGACCATGGCGCCAATTTCAACCGTCCCGCGTAAAATAGGCACCGCTAAAAAAGACTCGTAACGCTCTTCACCAATACCGGGGAAGAAACGGAAATTAGGATTATCCCTGGCTTGGCCTTCATTGATGGGACGGCGTTCTTTAAGCGACTGACCCGTCAGCCCTTCGCCTAATTTCATTTTGACTTGGCCTATGGAAGAAGAATTTAACCCTTTAGTTGCTTTG
>CAZCHB010000163.1:0-4637 GCA_964498235.1 uncultured Planctomycetales bacterium | reverse complement strand
AGGGCGCATCAAACCGATCAAATGTTTAAGCAGAACCGTCTTTCCCGTCCCGCTTGGCCCCATCACCGCAACAATCTCACCGCTGCCGATATCAAATGATAAATTATCAAGGATGAGCTGACCGCCTAGTGTTTTAGAAATAGCCTCTACCTTAATCATGCGCTTTCTCAAAATAACGGTATTTATTCTTGCCGAATTTCGTATAAATACGCTCATAAGGCTTAATGTCCACCTTATCCACAAATATCTGGACGCCTTTATATTCACCAATTTGAAACACTTCTGAATCCATTAAATTCTCCAAGTCCCTGACGGGAAACCATTGCTTATTTTCAAATACCACAGGTTCCCCGTTACGGATCCAGGCGGCTTCTATAACAGGAATAGGATACGACTGCAGCTGACCGTCATTTTTATTTGAACTAAATGAGGCACATCCTGAAAATAATATTACAACACCGGCTATAAACAAAACACTCTTCACTTGTCTCATATCATCCCCAGAAAGTTAAGATAATTTTTGTCAAAATCGCATTTGAAACAATAATCAAGATATAAGAATAGGCAACGGCCTTGGTCGTATATTTCCCCACACCCATGGCGCCGCCTTTAGTATAAAACCCCTGATAACAGCAGACCCAGGCAATTGTTACTGAAAAAAAGAATGCTTTGACATAGCCGCTAAAAAAGTCAACAAAACCAACAGCCTTAACCACTTCGCGCAAATAAAACGAACCTTGCAAATGTCCCTCATTCACCGCGATAAGATACCCACCGCCGATACCGACTATTTCTGAAATGATAATCAAGGCCGGCATCACCAAGATACACGCCAAAAAACGTGGTACCACTAACAACTCAATAGGGTCAACACCCATGGCGCGCGTGGCCTGAATTTGGTCTTGGGTATTCATCGTCCCTAATTCAGCCGTCATCCCAGCCCCAGCCTTGCCTGAAAAAATGAGAGAACTAAACACCGGACTTAACTCTCTCACCAGGGACAAAGCAACAAGCCTGGCAATAAACTCTTTCGCCCCAAAACGCTGTAAGGTTACCACCCCTTGCAGGCCCAGCACCATTCCTGATGCTAATGACGTTAAGATAATAATGATAATTGACTGAACACCCTGTTCATACATCTGTGTTAAGACAGAAGGCCAGCGCACCCGTCCCCGAACAATAACCTTTAAGATGCTGCCCAAGAAATAAATAGCATCACCGACAGATGTCAAGAACTGCAACAACTTCTGAAACAGACTGTTTACGGCCGCTATCATTTAATTTTCCAAATCTCTTTTAATTCTTGATCGATGGTATGCGCATCACTTAATGAAAGATATTTTTTTGCCTCAGGCGCACTGGTATCCCTGCGCTTTCGGCTGGCCGCAAATAAGCCTGCCGCAAACTCCTTGACGTTCAATACCTTTGTCCCAGAAGCGCGGGCGTAAAGCATAATATCTTTATCGTCGCTGACAACAACATATCTTTTCTTATCAACGGCATCTTCAACGGTTTGCTTAATATAATCATCAGCACTTTCACCGCTGGTAAAAATTACCTTCACATCCGCCCGCGACGCGTCACCCCAAAATCCGCTTTGACCGTCAAATACGACAGTCACCTCATTGCGCGCACTGCCTTGAGGGGCGCTGACACTCAGCCAAGCCACCAGGCGCGCGCGGCGTTCTTCAAGCGTTCCCTGACAAAACCGGGGCACCTTGTTTAGGATGTTGTACCCGTCTAAAAGATAATGTAACGACATACCAAACCCCGCCGAAAATCCCTGTAATGATCATAAAAGCCGAGTTCACCGTGCCTAAGGCTCCTCCGATAACGCCGGAAAAACCCACCTGCTGTAACAACTGGGCCCAGCCCATTTCACGGATCCCCAAACCGCCAATGGACGGCAATGCTGTAGCCACGCAAATCAGCGGTGAGAAAATAATGAAATATAGTAATGGGATGTCCTGATGCAAAGCCTTGGCAACCAAAAAATAATCAAAAGCTAAAGCCAACTGGGCAATGATAGAAATGATGACCGCAAGCAGAGCCTGCCCCTGCTTGCCTTTTAAAAGCACCAAATCATAATGAAGCTTCATGAGCGCATCTTTAACAGCCGGCCAACGGGCGAAAACCTTCGTGGTCCAAGAAAAAATACGAAAACTAAACAGCACGCAAGCTAAGATGATCAGTAACGCTGTTAACGAAAAGATAGCAATCAAAATTTTAGGGTCATCAACGATATGACGCCCTCCCCAAAACGCCGCGAAGGCCAGCAGGACGATGCTGACAAAACCAATCAGCCTGTCCAAAACGATGGAAGCAAAAACCTTTGTTTTGAAATTAGTATGCTTGGCCAAGCCAGCCCCTTTGATAACATCACCGCCTACGGTGGCCAGCGGTAAAAAACTGGCCAACAACCCAAGAAAGAACCAGCGGAGCGTCTCAAACCGCTTAAAACGCAAATCCAGGGCTTCCATAAGCAAGACCCAGCGGAACCAAATGATGATATTGATTAAAAAATAAATGCCGCCGGCAAGGGCCAAACATTGCATATCAGCATTCTTGACTGAACCTAAAATCTGACGGTAATCAACCTTATAAAAGAACCACCCTAAAAAAACCGCGCTTAAGACAACCGGCAGAATCACTGTTAAAAAGTTTTTCTTTTTTTTCATGCCATTAATGCCTCTTTGTAGCCTTTCTCGGCGATAAATGATGACCTGACTAACGGGCCGCTCTCGATATATTTAAAACCCATCTGCATACCTAGATTCTTCCACCGTTCAAATTCTTCCGGCGTGACAAAACGCTCAACGGGCATGTGGCGCTTTTTCTGGGTCGGCGCTAAATATTGACCGATAGTTAAAATCTGACACCCCGCCGCCTTTAACTCCTTCATCAATTCAATGACTTCCGCTTCTGTTTCTCCGACGCCAACCATGAATGATGACTTAACAAAGATATTAGGGTTGAGTTCCCGGAAACGGCGCAGGACATACAGCGATCGGTCATGTTCCGCCTGCGGGCGCATAAAGGATGATAATCGGCGGATACATTCAATATTATGGCTAATCACCTCCGGCGCGGCTTCGCTTAAGACACGCAATGATTCTTCTTTCGCGGAAAAATCAGGAATCAGCACTTCAATCTTCACCTGAGGGGTCAATCGGCGGATGGCATGGATGGTGTCAACAAAATGCCCTGCGCCCTCATCGGGAATATCGTCGCGGGCAACAGAGGTAACCACCACATACGATAAACCTAATTGCTTGACAGCTTGAGCCACATTGTCAGGCTCATGCGGATCCAAGATTTCAGCGCGGCCAGCAGGCACCGCGCAAAAACGACAGGTGCGCGTGCAGGTGCCTCCCAAGATCATAAAGGTGGCCACTCCCTCGCCCCAGCATTGGCCAAGATTAGGGCAATGGGCGCTTTCGCAGACCGTATGCAGACGGGAGGAACGGAACATGTCCTTCATGGAACGTACCTTGCCCATATCAGGCAGCGGCTGTTTAAACCACGACGGAAGTTTAGTCAACCCAGATTCAAATTTAACAGTCTCAATCTTCGGCATGTACCTTGGCTTTCGTTGGCACTACACCATCTTTAATCTGCTTGATTACTTTTTTCTGGTCTTCCGGGGATAAATAATCAATGATCAATTTTCCCATCAAATGATCATACTCATGCTGAAATACTTTTGCGGCCAACCCTGATAATTTGGCCTTAACCCGCCGATTCGTCTCGTCGATAAATTCCACGTCAATAACCTTAAACCGCTTAATCGCCACATGAGTGTTTGGAATACTAAGACACCCTTCTTCCATCACATCCTGACCAGCACCTTTAACAATCTTTGGATTAATCACCGCGAAGGCGTCCTTGCCGGTATCAACAATAAATATCTGCTCGCTGATGCCTACCTGAGGCGCGGCTAATCCGATACCCTTATGAGACTCCATCGTCTCAAACATGGCGGCAATCAGCATGCGCTCAACCGGCCCAACCTCTTTCACCAGCTTAGCCTTAGTGCGCAGGACAGGATCACCTAGAACTCTGACTTTTAATGAACCGAACATAAATATAACTCATGTCATGCCCGAATGCATTTGTCGGGCATCTAGAACATTATTCAATTATTTCTTAATTTTATTCTTATCATTCAAATAAACAATCTTGGGGCGCAGGCGCTTGGCTTCTTCTACTTCAGCAAACGCATAACTTAAAATAATCAATCGATCTCCAATAAAACCTTGACGGGCGGCGGGTCCATTTAAACAACATTCACCGGATCCAGGCTTGCCCGCGATGGTATAGGTTTCCAGGCGAGAGCCGGTATTTTCATTGAGCACATGCACCTTTTCACCGGGAATCATGCCCGCGGCCTTTAGGATATCGGAATCAATGGTAATACTGCCCTCATAAAAAAGCTCGGCCTTGGTGACCTTGGCATGACCAATCTTTGACTTCAAAACTTCAATTAGCATCGCATTCTCCGTGTTAAACAAAATAATTTACGCCTGATCCTTTGATTATGTCATGCCCGAATGTTTTTGTCGGGCATCTAGTCCATTTTCACTGTGCCCTAGGTCCCCTATGACCTTTGGAAATACCCGGTTTGAGAGTACAAAAAC
>CAZCHB010000162.1:0-4692 GCA_964498235.1 uncultured Planctomycetales bacterium | reverse complement strand
GGAAGAAGTGGGGTCAGGACACAGTTCTTGGGAAGGTCAGCGTCGATATCGACTGGAGGCATCCGTATTGCCTTGCGCTTTAAGATTCCAGTATGCCTTGCGTTGATTGCGCGCGTCAGTAATGCACAGCATGTCCTTCGTATTACCCCGCCGTTAAATCTTTCCGGGATTCCTTATACCGAGGATGGGGTTGCCCAGGCGGCAAGCTTGGCAGCTCTTGAGTTTGATAAGCATATTTTTAAATTTCCGTATCATTACATGTGGTTTTATTAGGTATACTAATATTCAGCTGAAGCGTACGTGCTATTACTTGACGATGGAAAGACGGGGCATTTACGTCAGTCACAGGCAGTTGAGCAGATGTTAAATGCCTCCTTAATCGCTAAGGCTAAGGTAGTAAGGAGTAAGACAATAACGGTTGAATTTAAAAGCCGCCGTTTATTAAAACTATTTCAAGTTTATGTTTTTTTAGCGCAATTTATGACAGTGCTCAGAAAAGAAGAAGCGTTGTCATTTTTTGTCACTCCCAAGACTTACTTTGAGCTTTTAAGTGTTAGGCCTGATTATATTGTTTCTTGTGCATCTTTGATGGGGGGGCTTAATTTTTTTCTAAAAAGTTGTTATGGGTCAAGAGCGATCTGCGTGTTGAAGGCTGGTTTAGTCAATTGGAGGCAATTTGATTTAGTTATAGCACCTGAACATGATGTGCTAAATGCCTTGGCATCAGTCCGAATAGTCAAGACTAAAGCGGCGTTGAATTTAGTTTCGGCTGGGTATCTTAAATCGCAGGGTGAGTTGCTGCTTAAGCGTTACTCGCATTTGAAGGGTAATGTCCGTTATAAGATTGGAGTCCTTTTGGGCGGTGATACTAAAGGAGTTATCTTTAAAGAAGCACAGGTTAGGCTTTTGCTGCGTCAGATTAAAGAAGCGGCACTGCATTACAATGCGGATATCTTAATAACAACATCTCGGCGTACGTCACCTGAGATTGACGCCTTGGTGGCAAAGGAATTAAAGAACGCTGAACGCTGTAAGGTTGTCGTGATTGCGAATACGCATAATATTCCCGAGGCTGTTGGAGGTATTTTGGCGTTAAGCGACCTGATCTTGGTTTCTGGAGAGAGTATTTCAATGGTTTCTGAGGCTGTATCGAGTCAAAAACCAACTATTGTTTTTTCACCTGTCGGCGGTTATACGAGGCAAGAGCTTAAAACAAAATATGACCGTTTTGTTTATGGTTTGGGTGAGGGCGGATATGTCTTAGCGTCTTCAATTAAGGATTTATCTAAATCAATTCACCATGTATTACGCGGAAAACTTAATTTAAAAAAATTAGATGATCGTTCTGCTGTAAAAGAAGCGATAGAGGAAATGCTGTAATGAATATTTTACAAATTCTTCCTGAATTAAATGTGGGCGGGGTTGAGACAGGGACTGTAGATTTTGCTAAGTATTTGGCTGCTAAGGGGCATAAATCAGTTGTTGTTTCTAATGGCGGGGTTTTGGTTGATGAACTAGAAAAGAACGGGACAAAGCACTATATTCTTCCCGTTCATAAGAAGAACATCTGGACAATGTTCCGTTCCATTGGGAAACTTGCCGCAATTATAAGATCTGAGCAGATTGATATTGTCCATGCCCGCTCACGTGTGCCGGCGTGGATTGCGTATTTTGCCACCCGTCAGACAAAAGCAACTTTGATAACTACGTGCCATGGGTATTATAGCGCGCATTTATTTAGTAAATCGATGGGATGGGGCAAGCGTGTGATTGCCATTTCAGAAGTTATCGCTCGTCATATGGTGCAGGACTTTAAAGTGCCTCCTGAAGTTATTAGGGTAATCCCCCGTAGTGTAGATTTGTCTAAATTCCAGATTGCACGTGCGGCTAAACTTGATAACCAGCCCCAGGTGATTACCATGGTTGGGCGTATTACACCATTAAAAGGTCATCCGTATTTTTTAAAAGCCATTGCTCAGGTGGTTAGGAAAATTCCTAATATCAAGGTTCAAATCATCGGTGATGCGCCCAGTAAAAAGAAATCGTACAAGGAAGAATTACTCTTATTAACAAAAAGATTAGGGCTTTCCAGTCATGTGGAGTTCTTGGGTAATCGCAGGGATGTGCCGCAATTATTGGCGCACTCAGATTGTTTGGTGCTTTCAACTATTACGCAAGAAGCTTTTGGCCGTGTGATTTTAGAAGCCCAGGCCGCTGGCGTCCCGGTTGTCGCGACCAAGGTAGGCGGAGTAGTTGAGATTATCGATGATGAGAAGACGGGGATTTTAGTTATGCCAAAGGATCCTGATGCCATGGCAAAGGCCGTCATGCGTTTATTAAATGACCGTAATTTATCACAGCATTTAGTTGAGCAGTCACAGAAGAAGATCGATGAGCGTTATACGATTAAACATATGGCGGAAGCAACACTTGATGTTTATGCAGAAGCGTTAAAGCAAAATCGAATCTTGATTGTTAAATTAACTGCAGTAGGAGATGTGGTTTTAGCAACAGCGGCTATTAAAGCTTTACGCGAACGCTTTCCCGGAGCTGAACTCCATTGCTTGACCTCACCTGAGGGAGCGGCTGTTTTACAACGTTGCCCCTATTTAAACAGTGTTATTATTTTCGAACCTAAAGATAAGAATTTTAAGGCTATTTTGAAAATGGGCACGGAACTTAGGCGCAACCGATATGATAGGGTGATTGATTTTCAGAATAATAAGATAAGTCATTTGTTAAGTTTTTTATGTCGAGCCAAGGAAACCTATGGTTATGATAACGGCAAATGGTCATTTTTATTATCACACAAAATCAAGAATGATGTTTTTGATTTACCGCCAGTTGAACATCAGTTCCGGATATTGAAACAATTAGGCATTGCTTACGATGATCGTGTGCAGTTGGAAATGTGGCCCTCGCAAAGGGATCAGGAATACGCGCAGGAATTATTGGACGGGGAATGGATGGGTAATGCTAAAGATATTGTCGGTATTAATATTTCAGCTTCAGCTAGGTGGGGAAGCAAAAACTGGCCCGTGGACTATTTGGTTAAATTATGTGATCTTCTATCAGGGAAGAATGTGCGGGTTGTTTTAACAGGCCAGCAGAAAGATAAGGGGCTTGCGCGTTTAATCCTGCATAAAACAAAATCAAAGCCATCGGATATGACGGGAAAGACAAATATTATGCAATTAGCGGCATTAATTAGCCGATGCCGTGTTTATCTTTCTCCGGATTCTGCGCCTCTTCATGTTGCGGCGGCTATGGGTGTAGGTGTTATTGCGCTTTTTGGCCCTACCGATCCTAAGCGTCATATGCCGCCTGTTATTCGAAGTGTTGTATTACGGCGTAACCTAAAATGCTCGCCCTGCTATAGCGGTAAATGCAAGATCAATACACATGCGTGTATGGTTGATATCCACCCAGATGAAGTCTTAAGACATGTGAAAGAATTTTTAAAATGAAGATCTTGTTGATGGCTAATCATTGCAATACCGGTGGAATCACGACGTATTTGCTTAATTTAAGCAAAGGGTTAATCCGTCTAGGTCATCAGGTGTTTTTGGTGTGTAAGGAAGGTGAATGTGCGGAATTCTTTAAGGATAGCGGTGTTGAATGTATCTTTATGGATATACGTGTCAAATCAGAAGTTCACCCAAAATTATGGATGGCTATTCCGTCTGTCGTTAAGATTATAAAGGATAGAAAAGTCCAGATTGTTCATGCCCAAACAAGGGTGACACAGGTGATGGCGGCGGCCGCGTCTCAATTAACAGGCGTACCCTATGTCAGCACTTGCCACGGTTTTTTTAAGACGCGTATTTCTCGTCGTCTTTTTCCTTGTTGGGGTAAGGGGGTGATTGCGGTAAGTAACGGGGTTAAGGATCATCTTATTAATGATTTTCATCTGCGTGAAGAAAAAGTGGCCTTAATCTTTAATGGCATTGATATAGGACAATTTAAGCTTGGAAATCATGATGAACGTCAAAAGAAGCGTTTGCAATGGCATGTTGAAGGCGGGCCTATTATTGGTATCATTGCCCGTTTATCCAGTGTTAAAGGGATTGATGTGTTAATCGACGCTTTTTCTGCTGTGAAAGCGCAGTTTCCATCTTTGTGTCTTCTTATCGTCGGTGAAGGGCCTGAGAAAAAAAGGTTAGAAGGATTAGTTGCTGAAAAAGGATTAAAAGCGGCTGTGCGTTTTGAACCGATTGTTAACCAAACATCGGGTATACTTCCTATTTTTGATTTATTTGTTATGCCTTCCCTGCAAGAAGGCTTAGGCTTAGCGGTCATGGAAGCGCAGGCCTGTGGTATTCCTGTTGTGGCCTCTAATGTTGGCGGATTACCGGATTTAATTGACGATGGTAAAACCGGACTTCTTGTACCTCCAGGAAATAGCCGGCAGTTAGCAGAGAAAATAGTTTTTATGTTATCGCATCCAGAAGAGGCCTTGCGCATGGCAACGGCTGCGCGTCAGCATATTACGGCCAACTTTTCATCAGATCTTATGGTTACAGCAACATATCTTTTTTATGAAAAAAATACTTGTCGTTAATATCAATTGGTTGGGTGATGCAATTTTTTCTATCCCTGTTTTTAAGGCCTTGAAAAAGTTTTATCCTCAGGCACATGTAGCCTGCTTATGTGTGCCTCGTTTAAAAGAAGTTCTTGATCATTGCTCTTTTA
>CAZCHB010000161.1:0-4696 GCA_964498235.1 uncultured Planctomycetales bacterium | reverse complement strand
AACATCGGGACTGTCGAGCGTTTTATGACAGAAGGAGAGATTGTTAAAGCAAATAAATTGGCCCCATTTCCCCGTGTGGCCTATGTGCTTCAAGGGGGCGACGGCGGAGGCCGTGAATTGGAATATATCGCCAGTAAGTCTGGTGTGTGGATGCAGTTTACGGCAATGTCTCCTCAAAAAGAAGAATTATTAAAAGATCCTGAGAGCGGCAGTCAGTATTTAAACCAGTATTATCCAGAAAGTTTAAGACAAGCGCTTAAACGCGAACGATATATGTTCGGGCCCAATACGCTCAGTGTCCAGATTGCGCAGAATGAATTTGCCAAGTACGCCGCCTTACAAGAACAAGCCGCCGTTGGCAAGAATCTGGAATTACAAAGAACAAGGAGGAATTTCAGCATTATTCTAGATGCGGTGACTATAGGGATGAGTGCGTTGGGGGCACCGGGCGCAGGTGTTGTACAAGGTTTGGGTAATCTAGCTTTTGATTTAACACATCAAGTTAATGACACATTACCGAATGCTATTGCTGATCAACGTAAGGATGAATTGTTAGGATGGGTCCTGTTTTCGTTGAACAATAAAAGTTATCAGGGCACCTTTGAGTCATGGCTAAGTTCCCGTCAATCAAACCCAATACAATTTGGAGAATGGACAAAGAAGGGAAGTGATTTTCGCCGTAGTGCTTTTTCTGAGAGGCAGGTTGCAGAAGTGGATAGTTTCTTAACTTCCCGTATGCGTGAGGCAATGGTTGGAAAGTTTATGAATGTAGTAGCGCAGTCTATTGCATTATCAGGACAAGTGCTTGGTTTGGATACAAAGACGGTTCAAAGCGGACAATTTAGATTTCCTCAAGCCCGTTTAAATGGGTTGGCATCTGTATTGACCCAGCCTATTATTGCCTGGGATGGCAGCAGTATTAATTTAGTTCAGACTGCAGCTCTTATCATTCAGGGCAAGCCATTAAATTTTGTTAGCATACAGGACATGATCAGAGGCGGTGTTAAACCAGCCATGCTGATTCCATTCATTGGGCTTTCGTTAGATACGCGAAGTTTTATCAATTCATTAAATGATGATCCATTAAATCCAACCTTCATTAATTCACCAAAAAATTTAAGGCTAAATATTTCATTGCCTTTTCTACCTTTGAGCTTGATGTGGGAGATCGATCATTTAGAAAAGTTACAAGCCTTGTATAACGATTCATCTATTGAGTACTTAGTGATTCAGGATGGTTTATTACGTTCAAAGTCATTTGGGTACACGGCTGACGATATGAAGAAATTAAGTGTTCTGCCAGGTGAGGCTAAGATTAGCGTTGCACGATTATCAGATGGGCGAAGAGAAATTAAGGTGCCTGTCTATGTAAAGGTTGATCAGAAAACGGGCGAGAAAACTGTTTTAATAATCAAAGCAAATGCCATAGAACGGACTATTGAAGATTTAAAGAAAGGATTACAGGCTTATGCTGATTATGAACGCACCACACAAGTTGGGGCGATGTCAATTCAGACTGGCCCTGATGGCGGGACATACGATCAGAATTATTTATTTGCTTCAAATAATCAGGCCGGTGCTATTTTTTATCCGTTGGGGATGAGCAATGACCAGTTGATGATAGCAATGCGGGCAATAGCAAGCAATGATAAGCAAATAGCCAAGGATATATTAGCGTATTATTACGATCATTTAAAAGTGAATACGCGTTTGGGTGAAACATATATGGGTGCTCCTGAATCAGTAAACATTGAAGATAAAACAGCCGCGCCAAAACTTTCGCGGGATGCAACAGCATTATTTGGGTTGTCCTTGCTTAAATTTAAGGAAGTATATCCTAATGAGAAGATTGATGATAAGGAGCAGGTAAGTGCTCAACAACAAATGGATAAAACATTAAAACTTGTTTATCAAGCTCTGATTCAAGATGCTGTCGGAGGAAAAATTGAAAATGGTGATGTGGCAGCAACAATGTTTGCGTTTTTTGATAAGTACGGCGATGCTAATGCAGCTAATTATATTCTCCGTGGTGCTGTTAACAGTTTATGGGATGTTAATGCTCATTTATTAAAGTATAAAAGTGCAGTGCCGGGTTTTGCTTCTTCAACGACCTTACGTTGGTTAAAGGTTCTTGGACCTGAACGTTTTGCTGCGGAATTTCTAGGTGGGGCAGACAAGACGGAGGAACTAGTTGAAGTTGTTCGTTCAATTGTCAGGACTTTTGGTACAGATAATGGGAAGAATCAGAAACTCCTAGATGCGGTGGATGTGACAATGCGTCCAAGAGAACGCGGGCATGTTGGTTTTGTGGCTGAAACAGCTGATTTTATTGGCGTAATGAAACAAATTTTAAGTGCCCCGTTAATAAATTCTCTGAGCGCATCACAGCGTCAAGGGCTGGAGACAAGTATAAAATTCTATTCAACGAATGTGATGGCCTTGAAAAGCAAGGGCGGAAGCCTGAGTGTCCCGGAAGCCGAAAAGCCGGGAGTCCGTAGCGGTAAGAATAATTTTACTGCGATAGGTAATAAATCTCTTGCGGCGCTTATCGCGGTAGAAACGAATGTTATGTATGACGCGGATTTATTATCACGGCGCGTAGTCCGCATGACCTTGCCTCCAATGCCTAAGGTTAGCATGCTTCCCGTTAGTGAGATTGGACGCACGCAAGTAGTCGCTGCGGATAAGACCGAGCGTGCCAGAGTCCAACAGGAAGCCCAACGATTACTGAAACTGCAAAAATCTGGACGGCAATTACCGGATGGTTCTTACATAGAGTTTATTGATCCAACTAATGGTCAGGAGATTGTAAGAACAGCTAATGGTGTTACCCAGCATATTACTTTATTGCCAAGCGAGGTCGAAGTTAAGGAATATGTTGCCTTAGTGGATCAACAACTAAAAAATACGCTTGCTTATGGCCAAGCATTACGAGGCGAGGGCGAATATGCTGCAGGGGCCATGATTATTAAGAATATTGGGTCAAATAATACGGTGGGTAATGCTGTCAGAATAGGCGGTCAGGAAGTTTTGCCTAGTGTTTATATGAAGCAAGCCATGGAGCAAATTCGACGATTGCCTTCAGCACAACAGCATAAGATTGAACGCCAGCGTTATAGTAATTTTACTATGGATTTGGAGATGAATGGATTAAAAGGCCGTTATGTTGTGAGCTTTATTTTTCCGCTGGAGAAAGAAACGGTACTTACTTTGACAGATCCAGATTCGGGAAGTAGAAAAATGGAAGTTTATAAGGATGGGTTAAAATTGATGACAGTGAGCCCTGAAACTGTAGCGGTCTATCAATACAATAATTTACGAGTAGAATCATCAGCAGTTTTGTATGGTAATACGCTTAATCATGCTCAGGAAATTGGAAAACCTGAAGCATACTTAGCCACCCTACGGCAGTTAATCAAGAACCAGCAGTTACCCATTGATGGCAGAAGTTTTACGACTAATTACCGGCATATCACCGCAGTTAGTGATCAGGAAATGTTATCCCGAAAGGTTGTTTTTGATTTGAGGGATGGAACAGTTCAAGCCAATACCTATGGGTTTCATCCAGGGCCAATTCGGGTGGTTAACCAGAATTTTATAACTAAGAACCAGTTTAATCCCTACGGCCGCCTCCAGAAAGCAAACGTTGCAGATAATGGCACAGAAGCGCGCAGTCAACTTATTGGCCAAGAATTAATTAGTGTTTTGTTAAATCCTGTTTTGGGTAAACAGCGTTTTGAGGATACAACATCGGTTGGTGCTGATGATAGGGATTTATCCCGTTTGGCTTGGAATTTATCAAGGCTTCGCCAAGACCTCGTCCACAATACACAGGAGCTCATTGTCACTGATGGCGAGGGGCGCGTCATTGGCGGTCATTATGAAGATTTTGTCAACACTGTCCAAGGTACACCAACTAATTTAAAGTACACGACATTAAATTTTTATAAACGTGATTTCTTCGGCGGCCGGGTGCCAGTTTTGACCCTTAAGCTAAACGCGATTTACGGTAAGGTGATTCAGATAAGTCAAACTCTTAGTTATGATCCAACAACACGGCTTTCAGTCATTAAAGAAACAAATACCCGCAATGGGGAAATTGTTGAGAAAACCATAGAACCTGTTTTTGGCCAAGTCATCAAAGAGTCAAAAATTGACTCACTAGGAAGGTTAGTGGTCACAGATAACCAGTATAGTTTTGACCAACTAGGGATGACGTCAACAACGCGCATTAACGGTCAGGTAGCCAATAATACGACAGGCTCATATGACCCTGTCTCTAAACAATGGAAACTTGGGCAAATGCGTTTGGATTATTATGGGAACAATCAATTTGTTTCTGAAACAGCTAAAACGGCGCTTAGTGCTCGAGGGCATTTAATTCTTCAGGATATTATTTATCCATTGAATACGTTCTCGATTAACGGGCAAAGCTATGTTCAGGAGAATAGGCGGATCATTCCTGAATATGACACAAGTGATAATATAACACGTTTGACAGAAGGAGTATTAAACAGCAGTGGTTTTACGCCTAAAAAGATTACTGATTTTAGTAATTATGGTGATTTTTTTGTGGCGGGTAATTCGTATACGACGGTTATTGTTAATGGCGTTGAGATTCCAAGCACAAAGGGACGCTTATTAACCGCCCCACAGGAATACTGGCGAACGGGAAAGCTCAATATTGAACTTACTG
>CAZCHB010000160.1:0-4708 GCA_964498235.1 uncultured Planctomycetales bacterium | reverse complement strand
TCATGCGCTTGAACGCAATCCTCTCATGACAGCCCATATCAGGCAAATCGCAGAATGGATGGAGTGGAAAGATTTGCGGGGGAGTGAACCCAGGCATTTTGTCCGTTCAACAAGAGAATATTCGTGGAGAGAATTGGCCGGCATTGGGGTGGCCTTGCTGGCCTTCATGCGTGAAGTTAAAGATTTTCCTGAAGCGGGCGCTGAGCATTTGAATCGTGTCAGGGAAAATTTAAATCGGCCTGAATTTAATGGAATCTCTGAGATCCTTCTTATCCGTCAGTATCTTTTGGAGCAGAGCCCCCTGATATTTCTAATGCCAAAAGATATTATTTCAAGCGTCGGACATGACGTTAGTGTTGTTGTGGCCAACTCATTCATGATGATGAGCCGGTCATTGTTTGACCAATCAGACAGTGAAATAGAAGCGGCTATAGTCAATGCCTTAGGCATCATGTCCAATTTTGATTACCAGGTAAACAGCATTTTGGAACAGATTTATCTTAACGTGATGAAAGAAATTAAGAAAGAGGAACACAGCACTAATGTGCTAAATGAAACTGTACTGATGAATACGGCTGTTTATTATCATCCTTCCTTCCAAGGAAATCCTGCCGCAAGTCAAGAGATACGGGATAAATTAATGGCTATTAATGATAATCCGGCCTCGTCGGTTGAATTAGCCAGCATGAATGCGCATCATCAGGCCGTGATGCTGGTTGTTCCTCCCTCTGAGGCAGGCGGTGAGACAAATGTTTTCTTAGGGGCTAACTTTAACGGGCACAGCGTTTTAAATTATCAGCGGGCTTTAAACTGGATAGCTATCCTCAAGGATCCCAACCAGCAGGAGAAGATAATAACAGAAAGCATGGCAGATCCTAAACGGGACAGGATTATATTTAAAGAGATTGCCCTTGTGACACGAGCGACCCGTCGGGTGGAAGTGTTGGCTGACCTTGAAGCCATTATAAAAGAGCCAAACCGTCTAAATACTGATGCTCTGGGGTTAAGAAGAGATATTGTTCGTAAAAGCGAGGAAGAAAGATTTGATTTACAGGAATCCCCGCGGCAATTTGTTGCTTCACATCCTTTTCTCAATGAAGAAGATTACCCGCGCGTTGAGGCCGTATTCAGGCAATGGCAGGATGAGCGCGGCCGAATTTTAGAAAGGTTGGCCGAATTGCCGGACAGTCATTATCCAGATGATTCTTTTTTGGAGGCTTTAAATCTGAATACAGATCCAGAACAGGGACAAACGCCGAGTTTTGCATTAAGAATAGCATTAATGCAAGCCTTGGATCACTGGTTGTTCAATAATGGAGACGACTCAGATAAGTCAGAACATTTTAATATGCTTATTGATATCCTAGGAATTGAAGAAGAATTAGAAGCATACCGTATAAGCGATCTCGGCCAAAGCAATCGAAAAAGATTAGAGCAAGCCGCTCTTTCCGCCGAGAAGGAGAGACGGCAAATAGAAGAGGACAAGCAAATAGCCGAGTCAGAAGCCGTTTTGGCCGCGCAGCAGGAAATAATTCTAATAGAATTGGATGAACAAACCGGAGTAGAGGAAGTAGCCGCTCGAGTAGTAGAAACAGCCTCCTTGGTGGATGTTCAGTTAAGCTTGGAAGAACGATTATCGTTGATTTTAGATTTTATACGCACACGAATTCAGTTTATCGACGGACATTGGAGTCTGGAGGCGCTTAGAAATGCCGGGGAAACGGTATCAGCCATCGAAGAAGACATGAATCGCTTTAGCACCGGCAAAGATTCAAGAAACATCGTTCAGTTAATCGAGATGGTCGTCGCTGTAAAAGAGAATAGTTTGGCAGAAAATGTAAGTTTAGGGAATTTTAGTGATCTTTTAGATCAGCTGACGAAATTACAGCGTTATTCTGAAACATATTTAACCGGTCTCAATTTAAATTTCTCAAATTATTATGCCCATGCGTTGACAAATCCGCAGTACATGAGAACCGTAAATGCAATCCGCATATTTGCGATAGAGTTGCTCATTATATTAAAAACAGCGGTTGTGCTGGGCATTCTGCACGATATTCCTGATGTATACAAAGACCGCGATGGCGATGTCTCGAATTTGGAAAATGAACAATTAAGCAAGGGCATTGATAGGGAACAGTTGAAGGAAGTTGTTGTACGTTTAAAAGGAGTGGTTAATCTGTTAGCGGAAGCTTACGCTGATGACCCGCGCTCAGAAGAGGGTGTTTTATCTGGCAGTATCGGGAGACTGTACAGGGAGGAATTAGATGGATACGTCAACCGGGTGATCGCCAAGATCAGTGATGAGGAAATTGCTGACTCAAGCATCAAGGATGAATTGGTCATCTTAGCGTCATATTTAGATCCGATTCTTTATTATGAACATCGTTTTGGCTGGCTGACGTATGGTCATAGGGTTTTTGAACAGCCGGATTATTTACCGGCGCATGCGGCTATCGCCGGCTTGATTGAGCGAATCATTAATATATTTGGTTTTAGTATCCCTATCGATATGTATTTTGATCCAAATGCCCACTATGTTATTGTAAAACATCTGTACCCAATAAAAGAGACTCATGAAAGCCTGACACTACTGCCTGCCCCGGGAAAAACATTGCCTTGGCCAAACCATGACGCAGAGCAAGAAAAATATTTTAGGAAAAGACTACGCTTATTAAGCCCAAGCTTAGGTGAGGATGCGTCATTTGCGAATGAAGATGAATTTATTAATTTTGAAAAAGGTATTTTAAAAGACAAAAACAAGCCCTTGCGGGACATTTTAAATAATCCTCTAGCAGATGAACAAGCTCAGAAAATTCCCGTTTTAAAGATCTTAAAGAATTTTCGGCGATCGCTATTAGAGCTTAAGCAGTATAGGCTGATGTTAATACTGAAAGTTCATGAGAAGCAGCATGAAGAATTGGCAGGGAACTTATTTATCCTGCTCACAAGGCAACTTATTGTTGGTCAGCAAATTTTCGGCACAGCGGTGCTGATGGCAAGGGATTTAGGGCTGGTATCAGCAGAACAGATGCGAAGCCTAATCAATGGTGATTTGCCGGATAATGTTAAAGAATTTTTATATGTTAAAGGTAATGCAGTTAAAGATTTTAATAAGTATGTACAGGCGGTCATTGATGCAGGTAATGAGTTGGTACAAAAAATGCAGGATGAAAATAAGACAGATAATCTTAATGTGCTCAAAGAATTGATCACCAAATGGGAAACGGTCAGGGATTACGCCGCCTACGGCACTGTGTCCAACCATGAATTAAGATGGCATTTTGTTGAATGGGCGGTGGCTACAACCGCGTATCTTGATATTTTCCCTAGGGACACGAAAAATATCGCTGTTGCCATCAAGAACATGAAACATATGATAAGGCTGGCTTCAGTGTATGCGTTTGAAAGCGGGGAGAATGCCAGGAGAGAAATCATTGAGTTCTTAGACTTAGCCGCGAAAGAATTGCGCGGCGTCAGGGGCCATTGGGCGGTTGGGGCAAGCATGAGCAATGATAAAATCGGTCATATCGGGCAGAAGATTGAGAGTGTTTTTATAGAACATGGCAAGAAAGATAAACAATTGAGATTGCCCCAATATAGATGGGGATATCCAGTGAAAGCGGTAGATGTAATTATTGGAGAGATTTCATATGATGCGCTTTGGGTTAAAGATGAAAGCCAATTAAAAGAACTTACTGCCGAGCTAATTAGAACGCTTAGCGGAATCAATGAGGTCATTGAAGAGTATTTAACGGTCATTACTTACTCTTCCTTTAGGGAATCCAGCGATTTTAATCATGAATATATGAACACGATTGTGGCCATGTTCGTTGTTTTTGGGAGCGTGCAAAAGTATATTGCTAATCTCGCAATGCATATGGATATTTTTTCAGGTGAAGATAAAACAAGTTTATTTAGTTATGAGACTGTTAGAGTCATCAGTGACAATGAGTATCCTGCCGTGATTAACAGGAGGGTATTAAGTCATGCATTGAGCGAAATACAGGATGAAATTGATAATTGGGTTAAGCGCTACAGTGATAGCGACGATTTTAAGGCGTTACGGTTGACGGTTGGCCGGCTTTATGAAGACTTAAGACATCAGACGGCGCATTTTATTTCTCAAGCCGCAGAGGATGATGTTAATAACCACATGCTTCAGCGCATCGCGTTTAAGTACATACATCAATTATTTTCCATTATGATTCATGAAAGGGATACCTTTGGCCTAGGCGTAAAAGGGCCAAATTATTTTCCCTTACATCGGGTTTTCATATCAAGGGCCCAGGACCTTCTTGATGCTGTTGGGCTTGATGTGGATAGTGAGGCTATTTTAGCGGCTTCCCCGTTTAGGCAAATTAAAAAGACCTTGGTTCCAGCGGTAGATCCAAAGAAAATATTAGAAAATAAAGAGGAGCAATCGCTGGAGTTAAAAAACAGGCAAGCGATATTTAGAAGAAATGTAAGCCGTTTGGCGTTAAGGGCGCGTCAGCACAGGACTACAATATTTTTGCTTGATCTTCAGAATTATCCAAGGGCAGCAGAGAATTTGTATAAAAGATTTGATCCATTGTTTAAACAGATAAAAACAGCGGACGAAGAGGATATTAATGTGGAGTTGGCCGCATGGGTTAAACTGTTAAATGAGACGTCACGCTTAAAATATAGTCTTTTTGATCTCATAGGCCAAGGACGAGTGTCTCAT
>CAZCHB010000159.1:0-4742 GCA_964498235.1 uncultured Planctomycetales bacterium | reverse complement strand
TAATGATCCGATTGAGATCGTCATAACCGTATAAAGTAGTAATCGCAGGACTTACAGGTAAGGCGCTCTTCACATTTGAATTGCTGCTGGCTCCAACCGAATTACTAGCCGTTACCACAAAGAAATATGTTATTCCATTCATTAAACCTGTAACCGTATGGCTGGTGATATTACCAACGTTAACGGGCGGTCCATAAACTCCTGAGGCAGTTCCAGTTCTCACTGAATAACCCGTTGCTCCTGCTATAGACGTCCAACTTAAAATCACCTGGGAATTACCTGCTATTGCTGAACTCAATACAGGCGCTGGTGGTGGCAATGGTACTTGCGGTGTTGCTGTCATTTCATTTGAATTTGGACTTGTCCCACCCGTATTACTTGCTGACACAGCAAAATAGTACGGTGTCCCATTGGTTAATCCTGACACATTATAGTTCGTGACATTGCCAACGTTAAACGACGATCCATATACTCCTGCAACCGTTCCATATTTGATAGAGTAGTTCAAAGCTCCCGCCGCCGCAGTCCAACTTAAAAATACTTGAGCATTACCTGGTGTTGCCGTATTAAGTACAGGCGCTGGTGGAGCTGGCATCTGCGGCGTTGTAGTCTTTTCATTTGAATTAAGACTGATACCCGCGGCATTGCTTGCCGTTATAACAAAAAAGTATGGCACCCCGTTGGTCAAGCCTGTCACAGCATAACTTGTGACATTTCCTACGCTAACTGGATCTCCATAAACCCCTGATGCAGTTCCAAATTTAACTGAATATCCAGTCGCTCCCACAGAAGAATTCCAACTAAGCACAACCTGAGCATCACTAGGAACAGCGGTGTTCAACGTTACCGGCAAAGGCACGGCTGTGGGTTGAGCGCTTTTCTGATTTGAATTCAAACCCATTCCACCATTATTTGTAGCCGACACAACAAAATAATATACAACTCCATTTGTGAGGCCGGTCAGGGTATAACTTGTAACATTGCCTATATGTACCCCTTTTACATAGACACTCCCGCCGTCAGCATTGTATTTTACATCGTAGGAAGTTGCTGTGGCCGCAGGACTCCAGTTTAATGTAACCATGGCATTACCTGCAGTGGCTGAATTTAATATTACGGCTGGTGGCGGGCTTATTGGCTTGGCACTTTTCTCATTTGAATTTGGACTTGTTCCGCCTAAATTACTTGCCGTGACAACAAAATAATATGTAACACCATTAATCAATCCCAGCACTGAATAAGTTGTCAAATTTCCAACAACGATAGGTGCTCCATAGGCACTTGATGCCGTTTTATACTTAATTGCATAGCTTGTTGCTCCTGCCGTTGCAGTCCAGCTTAAATCAACCTTTGTATTCCTGCCTGTCGCACCTGTCAAAATAGGAGTGCCTAAAGAACCTGCTTGAGGAATTGCACTTCGTTGGTTTGAATTTTTACTTGTGTAAGCACCTTGAGTTACTGTTACCACAAAAAAATATACCGCTCCATTCGTTAAACCCGTAATAGTAAAATTTGCAACCTTACCTACATTAATAGATGTTCCATAAACTCCGGATGTTGTTCCATATTTAATCGTATATGAAGTCGCAGTTGCAGTTAAATTCCAACTTAATGTGACTTTCGAATCACTTGCTATCGGAACATTTAAGATGGGGGCTGTAGGGATAAATGAAGTTTGGGCAAAAGACTGCAGGGGTTCAAACAAAAACATAATACTAAACAATATAAGATTTGCCAGTTTAAATGTTGACATTAGTTTTACCTCAATTAATGTTTTTGATTTCTTTAAACTTGGCCAAAAACATAGCTCTAATAGTAAAGATGATTTGATAATACGTCAAATTATTTTATGCGGCGAAAGATTCACTGAAGCAATAGGCCTGCCTACGATTTAATTTTCTTCATATTTTTCTTTTAAAGACGCAATAACAGCCGGATCAGCCAAGGTTGTCACATCACCTAACGCCCTGCCTTCGGCAACATCTTTCAAGAGACGGCGCATAATTTTTCCTGAGCGCGTTTTCGGCACATCGGCGGCAAAAATAATTTTTGAAGGCCTGGCAATACTCCCTATCTTATCCGCCACATGAGATTTTAAAAGCTCTTCCATATCTTTTGAAGACTTATGACCTTCTTTCAAAATAACAAAAGCGGCTATCGCCTGACCTTTAACATCATCTTTAACACCTACGACCGCGGCTTCTGCCACATGATGATTATCGACTAAAGCGCTTTCAACTTCGGCGGTTGATATGTTATGCCCAGCCACCAGCATAATGTCATCAACGCGGCCCAAGAACCAAAAATAACCATCTTTGTCGCGCTTGGTGCCGTCCCCGGCAAAATAATTTTTTCCCTGCCACTTCCCCCAATACGTTTCCCTGTAACGTTGATCATCCCCCCAGATTCCTCGCAGCATCGACGGCCAAGGACTGGTGATACTTAAAAATCCGCCGCCGTGAGGCAACACCTGACCCTCTTCATTTAGAATTTCTGCGTCTATGCCCGGCAATGGATGACCCGCGGAACCAGGTTTCATCGTCGATACACCCGGCAGGGTTGTAATCATGATTGCCCCTGTTTCAGTCTGCCACCAGGTGTCGACAATCGGACAACGGCTATGGCCGATTTGTTCATAATACCAAACCCACGCTTCCGGGTTAATCGGCTCACCAACACTGCCAAGCAATCTTAAAGACGACAAATCACAACTCTTCGGCCACTCATTTCCCCATTTCATAAACGCACGGATTGCCGTTGGAGCAGTATAAAGAATGGTCACTTTATATTTTTCAATTAGTTTCCAAAAACGGTTACGTTCAGGAAAGTCAGGCGCCCCTTCGTAAATGACCTGTGTCGCGGCATTAGACATAGGGCCGTAAACCACATAACTATGCCCCGTCACCCATCCAACATCGGCCGTACACCAAAATACATCACTTGGCTTTAAATCAAAAACCCAGTGAGCAGTATTACACACGCCCGTCATGTACCCGCCGGTCGTATGCACAATACCCTTTGGTTTTCCCGTCGTACCGGAGGTATATAAAATAAATAAGATATCCTCACTGTCCATAGGAACAGGCTCACAATAAAGAGGAACATTACGCACCGCGTCGTGATACCAGTGATCCCGGCCGGCTTTCATTTGAATATCCTGTCCTGTGCGCTTAACCACCAGCGTATCCTGAATACTAGGGCACTGGACAAGCGCTGTGTCCGCAGTAGCTTTTAGATTAACAACACCGCCACGCCTATAGCCGCCATCAGCGGTGATTAATAATTTTGCCTGGGCATCATTAATCCTATCCCTCAAAGATTCAGCGCTGAACCCGCCGAAAATCACCGTATGCACAGCGCCGATTCGGGCACAAGCTAACATGGCAAAGACAGCTTCAGGCACCATGGGCAAATAAATCGCTACGCGGTCACCTTTTTTGATGTTTAAAGATTTTAACGCATTCGCTAATTTATTAACTTCTAGATAAACATCCTGATAGGAAAGCTTGCGCTCGTCGCCATTTTCCCCTTCCCAAATCAAGGCAGTCTTTTTACCTAAATTTGCTTTTAAATGACGGTCCAGGCAATTGTAACTCGCGTTAATCTTCCCGCCAACAAACCACTGGGCAAAAGGTTTTTGCCAGACCAACGCCTTGCTCCAAGGGGCAAACCATTCTAATTTCTTTGCACAACTTTCCCAAAAAGCTATACGGTCTTTTTCGGCTTGCCCATAAATATCATTATTCTTTACATTAGAAAGGTTTTTAAATACTTGAGGAGGCTGAAAGGTGCGGTTCTCTTGAAATAAATCATCAACTTCAACATGAATAGGATTGGTCACGGGCCTTACCTCTTAATGTTAGCCATCACGTCTTTAAATTTGGGATGGTCTGCAGTCAACATCAAATCACAGCCAAGCATTTCAGCAGAAGTCATCGTTACACCTTCAGAAGCCATGCGTTTAAGCGCAGCCTCTTTGTTCGCTTGTGTCCGCGACGATACGGCATCCGCCACAACATACACCTCATAACCAAAGCGCTGTAAATCACGTGCTGTTTGGTAAAGACAAACATGAGTCTCCATACCAACTAGTAAAACTTGACGCTTCCCAAGCGCATCAATTTGATCCTTAAATTCCGCGTTAGCGTAACAGCTAAATTCACGTTTATGAATAGGTTTAAGCGCCGGAAATAACAACTGCCTGATAGGCTCAACAGTCTCGCCAATTTTCTGCGGAGCCTGCTCAGTCCACAAAATAGGCACATTTAAAATCTGGGAAATTTTAATGGCACGTTCAATATTATTAAACATCTGCTCATATTCAAACATGAGCGATGCTAATTTCCCCTGAACATCAACCACCACTAGAACACTGTCATGACTATCCATATTAAACCTTAATCTCAATACCAATGGGACAATGGTCTGATCCCATGACTTCTTTTAAAATATAGGCTTTTTGTAAATTGGGTAATAAATTTGCAGAAATAAAAAAATAATCAATGCGCCAGCCTACATCCCTTGCGCGGGCCCCCGTATAATAATCCCACCAGGTATAATGCCCCGGCTCTTTATTAAAATGGCGGAAGGTGTCGATATAACCGCACTTGATGAATTTACTGACCCACTCCCGCTCCTCTGGCAGAAATCCGGTATTTTTGGCATTTTCTTTGGGGCGAGCTAAATCAATCTCCGTATGGGCGGTATTTACATCGCCGGTAATAATAATCTTCTTTCCGGCT
>CAZCHB010000158.1:3964-4763 GCA_964498235.1 uncultured Planctomycetales bacterium | reverse complement strand
ATTTTCTCTATGTTCGTGTCCCAAGGGGGGTAACAATCAATGGTATCATTCCCAATTCGGGAGCCTCTTAAAACTGGATTTTACACGTAAAATATTGCATACTTGCACCATGGGTGACTATGTTTAATTTATATAATGTGCTTTTTGCCAAAAAGCCCATCTGCCTCATTGTGCTGATTATCTTTGTGCTAGGCACCATTACCCCTGCCGCAACGGCTAATGCACAGCCATTGCTGGGCTTGCCTGAGCCTGGGAAAATGGTGGCTTTAAGTACTGCGTTTGATCCGACTATTATTAAGGGCATCAAGGTTCATCCAGATAAGCCCTTCCTGTTTGATTTTATCGTTGATCCCGGTCAAGACAAATTAAGCGGTAAAGTTTTAGAAAATGAAGGCCAGAAGTTAATAAAATATTTTCTAGCCGGCCTAGCTATTCCTGAAAAAGAATTGTGGGTCAATTTATCGCCCTACGAAAAAGACCGCATTATTCCAACGGCTTTATCCCAGATCGAAATGGGACGAGACTTATTAGCCCAAGACTACCTCTTAAAACAAATCACCGCCTCACTCATCTATCCTGAAACAGGTTTAGGAAAAAGATTCTGGGACAGGGTATATGCGCAAGCAAATGAAATGATTAACACAAAATATGACGGCGATAGCCGGCATTCCGATTACCTTAGAAATTTTCCAATAACAATCGGAACGTTTAATAAAGTTTGGATCAAAGCCGAACGCGCAGAAATCTTTGAGCGCAACAATACGGCATTTGTGGTTAAGAGTCATTTAAAGGTCATGTT
>CAZCHB010000158.1:0-3954 GCA_964498235.1 uncultured Planctomycetales bacterium | reverse complement strand
TGGAGGAAGATTACGTAGCAGTTGTTAAGAACCGTGGCCAACCAGGGGACATCGCTTTAGCGGTGTCCCCAAGCCGGTTGCCAAGCGAGGAAGCACTGAATGTGAAAGCACCCCAGGGAAAAAACCTACCGCCAAATGGAAATGTCTCAGGAAATAATAGGGCGCTGTCCCTAATTATTCGTGAAATCATCCTCCCCGCCCTCGAACAAGAAATCAACGCCGGTAAAAACTTCGCTAATCTGCGCCAGATATTTAATTCACTTATCCTCGCCGCCTGGTACAAGAAAAATTTAAAAGAAGCTGTGTTAAATAAGGTTTACACCAATAAAGAAAAAGTAAAAGGGATCGCAATGGAAGATGCTTCTATCAAGGAGCAGATTTATCAGCGCTATTTAGAGGCATACAAAAAAGGTGTTTTTAGTTTTATTAAAGAGGATGTGGTCAATGGTCAAGTTATTCCAAGGAAGTATTTTTCTGGTGGGGTAGTTGGAGGTGTTGATTTTACAGTTAATAATAACCCAGCTCAATTAGCGGCGATTATTTCGGCTGATAGGGCGATGGTCAAAGTCGAAACAAATTTTGCCGCCGATAAAGCAATGATGGGCCAGACAAATGGTGTTATTGTCGCGCAAGAAGATAAGCCGTATCATCCAGCGCGGAAGGTAAGAACAAAGAATTCTCAATCATTAGATAATGGAAGGTATGATCTTGTTTCTGTAGGTCATGTGCGTGAGAAGTACGAGCTTGATCGTGTTGTTAAATCACGAAATCCTGAAAGATTAGGTCTTACATGGGCAGATGGTACGGCGATTAAAAATGACTCTATTTGGTATGGCGAAGATGAGAATGGCAAATCAGCAAAAAGAGGGCGTTGGCCTGATTGGATTTATGTTTTAAAACCTAAGGAGAATTCAGGACTAGATCCCACTGATTTAATATACGCTGGCGACTATGATATTCGTCATATTTTCCCTGAGGCTGATTATCCTGAAGAATATAAGAGAATTGATAGAATTAGGGGCTTAAAACAAGAAAAGATCAATGAATATCTCCGTAAAGTTGAGGATATGAGGAAGATGGTTATTTTGTTTGGCTCGGAATTGTCAAAGGATACATTAGGTTATTACAATGATATTTTATTGCCGGAGATTGATTCTAAAAAAGGAGCAGTTGGTGTTGGGGATCCTTCGTTTGATACAATTGACGAGGTATATCGAAATTTTGAAGAAGATTGGGAGATGATTTTTAAAGGCGAACACCCGGTCTCAATGAAAGATTTCTTTATGGCATACAATAGCTTTAAAGACGGCCGCAGCATATTAAATACATCTTCAGTAAGAAAGAATGGAATGCCTGGGGTTATTGAAAATCCTCAATCTATTGCCTTTATTTTAGAATTTGTCGACCATATTAATAAAGCAACGGATGAGAAGTTTCCTGATCAATTTGGTAGGGTATGGGGTTCATTTTGGAGTAATGTTTTTACTTTATCTGAACTATTTAATCGTGTTAAAGGAATACAGGACCGCCTCTCGGAGCGTAGATGGCAATTTGGCCGCGGTCAAAATCCTGGAAAAGTCCATCGTGACGATATGAATCGAGATGGGCTAATTGACGCAATTAACATAGTTGCTGACGATATTTATAATGTATTCGCAGGACGCGCAGAAGCGCCTGTAATATTAGTAGCCAACGCTCAAGGGGGAATACTAAGGAGTCGAATTAAAGAGCATAATGAAACGTTAAGCACAAGAGTTATAGATATGGAAGAAGATATAGAACATGCAGACCCAAACGGCATGGCTTTTGAAGCATCAATTGATAAAATTAATTTTCAAACAGATTTACCTGTTGTTAGTCAAAAGAATGAAAAAGCCAAGGACATTAATTTCGATGGAAGGTTTAAAGCTGATGCGATTGTATTAAACCATGTGTTTAACAAATTCAGGATTTCACTTCCTATAAGTAATACATTAAGAGCAATTTTGAAATTAATAGGAGATCCTAATAGTGATATTAGCAAGGCGCCATTATTGTATATCGCATTACCTGAAGGGACATTGCTCAGTCGGACGGAATTTGAGCGGGCCTTAATTAAATTGGGCTTTGAACCTGTCAGGCAAGCTGAAAATCTGAAATCTGTTTTTACTAAAGCCGCTAGAGAAAAGTTATATGGTCAATTAAGTAAAGAGATGAAGGAAACAAGAGAGTATTACAGCCTTGAATATCCTGAGAAAGAAATTGAACGCAGGATAAAAAGAGCTGAGTCATCTGTGCGAAAGCCAATTAATTTTGGTGTATACGCAAGGGTGCGTACCCCAGAAGCAGGCACTGATATTTCCAAATTAAGAATGACAAAGAAGACCATCGAAGAAAAGGGAAGTGAAAGAAGGGTAATTATTAGAGGTATACTAAACTGGGAGTATTTGCGTAATTTATCTAATATTGTCCAATTAGGTGATAATGCTAAGGAAATGGCAGAAGGGGAGTCGACGCAGATTTATAAAAGAGGGGATGTCCAATTAAAATCTTTCGAAGCGTCTTTGGATGCCGTCACGCTATTTGCCCATTATTTGAAAGATTTACCATTAAGCAGTCTTACCTATGACCAGCAAAAACAGTGGGAAATGGCGTTAGCGATCTTAAGCTTATGGGATGAAGGTGAAGCGCCTTATCTTTTGCATGCTGAAAAAGTTTTTATTGAGGCATACGCTGCTCAGTTAATGATTAGTGAACAATTATTGAAGCAGGTATTTTCCAAAGACGAAAAAGATAAATTAGATATATTGTCTATTTTGTCTAAACGTTTATTCGAATTATTGGGCAGGCCCCAGGGCGGCGCTTATTCGATAGTACAGATATTTGATGCAATAATGCAATTAGGATCAACCGATAAGGCAGTAATCGCTGAAGAGCGGGAAAATGTTAGAAAACAATGGGAGCGATTTATTGCGGAAGAATTGATGGCAAAAGGCCTCATCCCCTCAGAAGAAATTATTCTTAATAATTTAGGCTCAACTAAACGCATCCAACGTTTAAAGCTTCAGATGTTTTTCAATCTCACGCAACCTGAAGCGGCTGTGGATATTGATCATCAATTGTCAGCGTTTGTCGGGGCCGTTGTTAGGCGCACAATGGAAGACAGAATTTTAGATACTGTAAATGATATAGAGAAAAATTCTGACTCAACAGAGAGAACGCCAACGCTTGAGCACGTGGCAAATAAACTCCACGACACATTTTCTTATTTTAAAACTTGGTATGAGCTAAAGTCAGAAGGATCTGTTCAGAGTGAAGGGGAAGCGCAAAGTAAAGCGGCGTCGCTGCAACAATGGATGGATGAATTTAACAGCGACGTTAAAGAATTTATTAAGGAAGAAAAGAATATTGACCCGCGTCTGAAAATAAGTGAGGTTGACCTTAAGAATAAACTATTTAAGACTATTCAAGAAATGCAGTCGTTTGAGCAATATCGAGGCTTGATAGCTGATATCGATAGTGTTGCAAATTATTTAAATGGACATGATGAGTTCTTTGAGAATGCCGTTATTGCTTTGCGTGAGACAAATCCTGCTATTGCTTTAACAGATGTCTTACTGCACTTGATCCGAGATGTAAAGCCAGATATTTCTGATGATGATATTTATAATGAGTATAGAATTTTTCTCCCTTCAGATGAGTTAAAGAATTGGGAGATTGAGCCCCCTCAAGAAAAGATTGTTTCAAGAAAAGATTTAAGAAATGATGGTGATTTCGAAGTAAATTTAACGGCGTTTATTCATTTTATTGAAACAGGAATAATAGATAAAGCAGGGCCGGATGTGCATAGTATATTTATAGATAAGTCTGCGTTAAAGAAAAAAATAGTTCAAATTCGTTATTTATGGGATACGCAACAGGTTACTTATTTAACTCAAGATCAAAAAGATCTTATTGATCTGGCAAAAACGATTC
>CAZCHB010000157.1:0-4763 GCA_964498235.1 uncultured Planctomycetales bacterium | reverse complement strand
TATTCAATGGATTTAATACGGTTCTTCTTTCCTGAAGGTAAAAATATAATCTCTTCGCCAACCTTAACCGTTCCAGAGGCAATACGTCCTGCCACAATACGGCGCTCATCGCCGCTTTCAGTAAATTTATAAATATCCTGGACAGGCATCCTAAATACCTGCTTGTCAGCAGGGGCAGACTTAACAAAGGTATCAAGCACTCCTAAAATTGTCTCACCTTTATACCAAGGCATTTTAGAAGATTGCATCGCAATATTATCGCCATGAAAAGCGGCAATAGGAATAAAACAGGTCGGTTTTAAATCAATTTCATTCAAGAATTTCGTATAATCTGCTTTAATCTGCTCAAAGACTTTCTGATCATAATTAACCAAGTCCATCTTATTAACACAGACAGCGACGTTCTTGATCCCTAAGAAACGCATCATGTAGCCGTGACGCTTGGAATTCTCACGAATACCCTCATGAGAATCGATTAACAACAACGCCGCCTCTGCACGAGCGGCACCGGAAATCATATTTTTTAAGAATTCAATATGCCCAGGCGCGTCAATAATGATGTAGTCACGTTTCGCTGATTTAAAGAACGTACGGGCCGTATCAATGGTGATCCCTTGGGATTGTTCATCTTTAAGAGCATCCAGCAAGAAGGCATATTCAAACGGCTTCGCATTACGCACACACGCCGCCTTAACCGCCTCAAGTTTACCCTCAGGCAAAGAACCCGTATCAGCCAATAAACGTCCAACCAAGGTGCTCTTCCCATGGTCGACATGGCCAACAATAACAACATTCATTACTTCACGTTCGTTCACTTTCAGTCTTTCTTATTTAGTAATACCAATGGCTAATTACATATAGCCTTCTCGTCGAAGCGTTTCTAGTCCCCCGCCATCTTCTTTGTCCTGAGCGCGACCAGATCGTTCGGCGATATTTTTAAATTTTCCTTCACGTAATTCTTTAACGATATCTGCTACATTTTTAGCCGTTGAATCAACCGGCGTTGTGCAAGGATAACAACCTAATGACCGATAACGTTTTCCTTGGCCTTGATCAAAATATAAATCAGTGATCGGAATATTTTCGCGCTGAATATATTCCCAAATATTTAGCTCTGTCCAATCTAATAACGGATGGATACGGATATGCGTTCCGGGCGCGAAATCAGTTTTAAATTGGTTCCATAGTTCTGGCGGTTGATCACCGACATCCCAGTCGCTGTTACGGTCACGGGGCGAAAAATAACGTTCTTTGGAACGGCTGCCTTCTTCGTCCGCACGCGCGCCTACGATAACCCCGCTGTAGGGATCAACATTCGTATCCAGTTCATATTGACCGGTTTTATGATTCAAGCGTTTACGGGGCCATGTGCCTGCAAGTGTATTTTTGAGCGCCTCCGATTTTAATGCTTTACAGCACGCAATACGGTCAATGGCACCATCAGGAAATGTGCGTTTAGCCTGTAACGCTTCGGTATTCTGCCCAACAATCATATTCAATTTGAATTTCAAGGCAAGCTGATCACGGTATTGGATCATCTCGGGAATTTTGTAGCTAGTGTCAATATGCACCAAGGGAAACGGCACGTGCCCAAAAAAAGCCTTACGCGCAAGCCACAATAGAACCGTCGAATCTTTGCCAATCGACCACAGCATCACCAAGGATTTAAATTCACGGTAGGCTTCACGTAAAATATAAACACTTTGGGCTTCAAGCGCATCTAACTTTTCTATTGAACGGCTCACTGCTTAGTACCCTTCCAGTTTGGATTGACAATATTTCTTGTAAAAACTTTTTGTAATTGCACTACCCTCTCAGGACTATACTTCAGTCCTTCGACCCTTCGGGTAAATTTCTTCGAGATTTAGGGTTGTTATGCAATCCGCATTCTTTTTGCTCAGGCTCTTCCCACCACCAGCGTCCAGCGCGGATATCTTCGTCAGGACCGATCGCACGGGTACAGGGTGCGCAGCCAATGCTGACAAAACCGTGCGCGTGAAGCGGGTTGATATCAACCTTATGTTCCTGAATATAATCCCTAACCTGCTTAAGAGACCAATCAATTAACGGATTGATCTTAACCTTATTATTGGCCGCATCCCATTCAAACGTTTGAGCATCTGCGCGTGTCATTGACTGCGAATGCCTCAACCCTGTCATCCATGCATCCACATTTGACAAGGCACGGCGTAATGGTTCAACCTTACGCACCCCGCAGCATAGCTTGCGGTTATCAACACTTTCGTAAAATAAATTAATCCCCTTTGACTTCACCATCTCTTCAACGACACGGGTATCAGGGTAATAAACGTTAAAATTAATATTACTGTAACGTTTCTGGATCTTGGCTAATAAATCATAACTTTGAGCAAATAATCGGCCTGTATCAAGCGTGAATACTTCAATGCCCGGCGCATGAGCTGCGATCATGTCAGTAATCACCTGGTCTTCTTCGCCCATACTTGAGGCAAAATTGACCCGTGATCCAAATTCAGCGTAGGCTAATTTAATAATATCTTGGGCGCTCATGCCCTTAGCCCTGAGTGATAATTGCTGAATACGTTCCGTTGAATTCATTGATTTTTCCTCGATTAACAGAAAGATAAGGATAGCAAAAAAAGCAGGATATGGATATTAATTTTTTACAAAAGACATGCTAGAATACCGCTCTAACACCACCAGAAAGGACCATCATGACAACCATTATTTTGTTAACTATTTCCAATATCTTTATGACCTTTGCCTGGTACGGACATTTAAAATATAAACAATCACCCTTATGGATTGTCATTTTGATCAGCTGGGGCATCGCTTTCTTTGAATACTGCTTTCAAGTACCTGCCAACCGCATCGGCAGTTATCAATTCTCAACCGCCCAGCTAAAAATTATTCAGGAAGTTATCACACTTGCCGTATTCGCAGGATTCTCAATACTTTATTTAAAAGAAGATTTAAAATGGAACCATCTAGCCGCCTTTGCCTGCATTATCCTAGCGGTATTTTTTATGTTTAACTTCAACCGTTCTGTTCAATAACTATGCTCATCAATTTTAACCTTACCTCTAAAAATCCAGTAAATACTAATCGTGTAGGCTAAAACAATCGGCATGCCGATCAAAGCAATATTTAACATGATGCCAAGCGTCTTTTGAGACGAAGAGGCATTATAAATGGTTAAACTATACTGCGGGTTCGGGTTTGAATAAACCATATTAGGAAAAATCCCCGAACCAAAAAGGAACATAAACAAGACGATGGCCAAGGACGACGATAAGAATGCAAAAAAATCCCAGCCCTTTGAAATACAACGGGGAATATTCGCTATCGCGATCAATTTAATGATAGGGATTAAAAACAAAAGAGGATATTGCTTTAAATGCTCCACCATGTGCGGCGCGTAAAGCATGGTGGCCATGGTCAAGGCGATATAACTTATCACAAAGAAAATAATCGAATTCTTGACCCAATACCGGACTTTATCATGAAATTCCCCCTCGGTCTTCATGACCACATAAATTGCCCCATGCATCATGCAGACAGATACCACTGTCAAGCCACATAATAACGCGTACGGATGAAGTAAACTTAAAAATGTCCCCTGAAATTCTTTATCAGCCCCTAATGGAATTCCCCAGATTAAATTTCCAAGGACGACGCCGAATAAAAAAGCCGACACAATGCTTGCGGCTGAAAATGCCACATCCCATGTTTGACGCCACCAGGCCATCGGTTGTTTAGAGCGGAATTCAATGGCAATCGCCCTGAAAATCAAGGCGAAAATCAATAAATAGACGGCCAGATAAAAACCCGAAGCCAATGTTGCGTATACATCCGGAAAAGCTGCAAATAATGCACCCCCGCCGGTAACTAGCCAGACTTCATTCCCATCCCACACGGGTCCAATGGAATTGATCATCAACCGCCGTTCAGTATCGCCCTTTGCAAATAAATGCAAGGCGCCTACGCCTAAATCAAAACCATCTAGAATGGCATAGCCAGCCAACAAAACACCCACTAAAATAAACCATGCTAAATTTAGATCCACTAATGACTCCCTTATGCCCGATGCCCGCTCTTATCATGACCATCTTCTGGGCCATGTTTAATCTTTGTGTCTAATAAAAAAATATAAAGCGCAAACAGTAACGTGTAAATCAAGGTAAACATAATAAGCGATGTCATAACGGCATTGGCCTTTACAGTTTTAGAAAGACCCTCGCTGGTTCTCAGCAACCCATAAACAATCCATGGTTGTCGACCCACCTCCGCCGTTATCCAACCTGCTTGATTAGCAATTTGGGGTAATAATACTGACGGAACCAAAAGCCTCAAGAGCCACTTAGTCTCAAATAATTGGCCGCGCCACAAATAAATTACACAAACAATGGTCAATAAAATCAGGAATATCCCAATGGCAATCATCAAATGATAGGTCTGAAAAACAATATTAATTGGCGGAGTATCTTCTTTTCTAAAGGCTTTAATCCCAGGCACCGGACTTGTGACATCGCCATGAATTAAATAACTAACAAAACCAGGAATACGCAGGCCATATTTGACCTCCTGATTCTTCTCATCAACATATCCAAAAAGATACAAATCTGCCGGCTCATTAACCGCGTAATGACCTTCCATCGCCGCTAATTTGATTGGTTGATTCTTCGAGACTCCTTCAGCACTAATACGTCCGGTAATCAATTGCCCAACGACTGCAATCAAAGCCACCACTAAAGCAATCTTAATCGATATCTTAGCAAACTCCA
>CAZCHB010000156.1:2998-4772 GCA_964498235.1 uncultured Planctomycetales bacterium | reverse complement strand
TCGCGGCGCGTCAAATGATCATGGTGCTTTTTTTAAGATTGGAAATAACACGCATGGGGCAGGCGGGGATGGATTTGCGATTGGTATCGGAGCTGTGGGGTCGTCAGGTTTTGAAGCGGCAGGTAATAATATCCTGACCTTGTTTGAGGGTGTCCGCTGGATTGATACCGGAACGACAGCTGGCCTGGGCTGGCACCATTTTGCCTTGGTCATCAATTCATCTGGTAAGCCCTCGACTTATTGGGATGGGGCGCTCATTGCCAGTGATAGCGGTTCCAACGCAAACGCAATCGGCAGTTTAGGGGCGTCAGTCACTCAAATCGGCGGTTATACGGCTTCAAATTCTGCGAACCGTTTCTTTACAGGTTATCTCGACGATATACGCGTTTATAATCGGGCGCTTTCTGCCAGCGAGATATATACGCTTTACATAGGAGGCAGTAAGTTTGCCAATGGTAAATTAAATCATATTGAAGTGAAAAATTAACCGGGCGTAAGACATAGCTGATATAAGCATGAAAAGAGTATTAGATTCGACGGATTTATTACAATTATCTAGGACACGCCCAAGGATTTTAAAGCATGGCAAGATGTCGAGATTAGAAATTACTGAATAAATAAAAAGACGGATTTTTTTAATAAGGCATGTTGAAATTTTTGAACATAAGCGTTCTGTTTATTTTGCTAGCTTTTGGCTGGAACCGTATTGCTTTGGCTATCCCAGACGGGGCAGGCAACGAAGTATTCCCATCTGTCAATGTCGGTATCGGCACCACATCTCCTCAAGCGGCATTTGTTGTAACCAATGGTAATGTTGGTATAGGTACATGGACCGCGGCAGGAGGAAGATTGATTGTTAACGGCGGCGGGAATGTTGGTATTGGCTCCGTATGGCCTGGTCAAGTTCTGGATGTGCAAGGGACGGTGCGATCTATCGGACTTACTTTAACCACTGGTGCATCAACGGGGTATGTTTTGCAGACAAATAGCGTTGGGGTAGGGACATGGGTATCACCTTCAACGATTGTTTCAGCCGGCGGAAGCCCTAGCGGCGGGCAGAATGCGGTACAGTATAACAGTTCATCAGCCTTTGCCGGCAGTGAGGCGGTGTTCTCATTTAACGGAACAAATGTCGGTATCGGGACAACAAACGGTGTGCAGGTATTAGATGTCCGCACGACAGCCTCCATGGCTATGAATGTCGGTATCGGGACAACAGCTACGGGAATTGCGGCAAGATTAGCTGTTATTGGCGGTAATATTGGGCTTGGTACCATTACGCCGCAGACAGCCTTGGCGGTGGCAAATGGTAATGTCGGCATCGGTACGTGGACGGCAGGGGGTGGGAATTTAATTGTCAACGGCGGCGGTAATGTAGGGATTGGTTCCGCATGGCCGGGGGCCATGCTGGATGTGGCTGGAAGCTTTAGGGCTAATGGAAGCGGCGATAATTATATGACGGGAAATGTGGGTCTTGGGTCGCTTGCCCCAACGCAAGCGTTGGACGTGTCAGGTTCTGGGGTTATTTCAGCGAATTTTGGGGTGGGGACGACAACGCCGCAGGCTAAATTAGCTGTGCTTGGGAATGTGGGGATCGGTACGTGGACGGCAAGTTCTGGTTTGCAGTTAAGATCTTCATTTGCGGTTTACCGGACAGCCACAGCGGCAAGTGTTTCTTCTGCGGGCCAAACGATTATCGGTGTCACCAATACAGGTGCCGCGAGGACTATTACCTTGGCTACTGCGGATATGGCGGCTGGGCGTATTGTGCTTG
>CAZCHB010000156.1:0-2988 GCA_964498235.1 uncultured Planctomycetales bacterium | reverse complement strand
AATCGACACCCAAGGTGCAGAAACAATTGATGGTCAAAACAGCGTGACCATCAGTGCTAATTATGGTGTCCTAAGGGCTTATTCAGACGGGAGTAATTGGTTCACTTTTTAATTAATATGAGAAAAATTAAGTATTTATTAATTATTGTTTCTATTATCGCGGCAGGCAATATTATGCGGAGCGTATTTGCCGCCGGTGTTAATTTTAATGATTCTGATAACCCGGCTGGGCAGTATTCATCACCGACGTTAAATAATGTTAAATTCACAGGAAATACCGGCATTGGCACGACAACGCCGCAAACTGCACTGGCTGTTTTAGGTAATGTTGGGGTTGGAACTTGGACAGCGGACAGCGCAGCGCTTGTAGTCTTTGGCGGTAATCTAGGCATTGGTACGGCTGTTCCCGGTGGTAAGTTAGAAATTGTCGGAATTGGATCAACTAGCGCTTCTTCAAGTCTAATTATTAGAGATTCTTCATTTAATAATAAGGTGACAGTCTTAAATAATGGTAATATTGGTCTCGGGATAGCCTCCCCTAATTCAATGATACAAATACACGGAGGAGCAGGCAATAGTCTTATTAGGTTCACTAATGTATCAACCGGCACAACCGCGGGTACTTTTCTTGGACAGCAGGGATCCTCTGATTTTTATGTCATGAATGAGACTGCATCAGGAGGGCTTGCTTTTGGAACAAATAATACGACTATTATTACAGTTAATTCAGTCGGTAACGTGGGCATAAGTACGGCTACACCTAGGGCAAAACTGTCCATTTTTGGTTTTGTTAACACTAGCGGGACAGCGCCAACCTTGTCTTCGTGCGGTACGTCGCCAAGTATTGTTGGTACTGACATGGCTTTTACTATTACAGGTGGAGCAACAGCATCAGCCTGCACGGCGACTTTTGCTGTGGCAAAGTCTAAAACTCCTGTTTGTGTTGTCAGTCCGCAGTATTCAACGACAACAAATTCATATACGGTTAGTGCCACGGCAGTGACCTTTTCAGACGCCGCACTAGGGACTAACAAAATTGATGTGCTTTGCGTGGGGCGTGATTGATGGGTGTTTTATGCACTTTAATTGTGTACATTTTACTGCATTCTATGGCAATTGCTTCCGGCTTGAATTATAACGATACGGATAATCCGTCTGCTCCATATTCATCAGCGACGATTAATAATGCTAAATTAACGGGAAATATCGGTGTTGGGACAACAACCCCGCAAACTAGTTTAGCAATTATTGGTAATGTGGGAATTGGGACATGGACGGCTAATAGAGGCGCCTTGATTATGAGGGGCGGAAATTATGTCGGCATAGCGACAGCTGTACCGGGTGCCTCGTTGGAATTAGTCGGGCTTGGTACGACAAATGCGAGTACGTCGCTTAATATTCGTAATTCTATATTAACAAAACAGGTGCTTGTTCTAGATGATGGAAATGTGGGGATAGGGTCATTTTCCACGGCTAATACAAATTTAAATCTTCATGGTTTTCAAAGAAGCAATACAATTAATTTTACAAATACCACGACTGGATCAAGCGTCGGCACGTATATGGGGAAATTGCAGACAACAGGTTTCTTTATGATCGCTCAATCAAGTAATGCGGGTGTGTATTTTGGAACCAACAACACAAATCAAGCCTATATAACTTATGGGGGAAACCTGGGTTTAGGCACTGCTGTTCCCAGGGCTAAGTTAACGGTGACTGACACCATAAATACAAGCGGGACAGCGCCCACCTTATCAACTTGTGGAACGGGTCCAAGCGTAGTGGGCACTGATACCGCCTTTACCATTACTGGAGGGACTGGAGCCACGGCCTGCACGGCAACATTTTCTTCTGCGAAGTCAAGGGCGCCGGTGTGTCGGGTGAGCACCCAGTACACTACGTCAACTAAGTCATATACTGTCAGCACAACGGCCGTGACATTTACGGACGCGGCATTAGGGACAAACAAAGTCGATATAATTTGCATTGGGCTGGATTGAATCAAATTGCCTAAACCGTCTAAATTATACTAGAAATTACTGGAAGAGTTGTAAATCATTATGCTACAATAACAAAAATTCTATGAAGAACTCCCGTTATATTTTTTTATATATATTCCTAATGTTATGCGCTCCGCTTTTTGCCGATGAGCCGCGATCTGCATTAGATAATAATCCTTCCGTCGATATATCAGCAAAAAAAGCCCCCCAACCTCCAGTGACAGCGCCTTTAGATAATGAGGATGCCGTTCTTGATGAACTTCCTGCGGTTAAATCTGAAGCCCAGTCTACCTATGTTTACGACTTGAAGAAATTAATCATTAAATCCCGCGAGAACATCAAGCGGGTCAATGATAAGATTAAAGAACAGGCTGTTGTTAAGCGTAACCAAAAACGTGAAGAACGTGCCCGTGAGTATTATCAGCGGGGCCTGCAGCTGCAGGAAGAGGGCAAGTTTGATGAAGCCCGTGAATATTTTGAAAAAGCCGTCCGTATTTCCGAACATCCGGAAATGACGAAATATATCCAGGCGTCTCAAATTAAATTAAAAGCCCAGGAATCCGCCTTAAAGCGCGAACAAAAAGAAAAAATCCATGAGCAGATAGCGGCTGAGCAAAATCAACAGCAGGAAGTAAAGCAATCCTACAATGAAGCAGTGAAATTATACCGTGAGAAAAAGTTTAAAGAAGCAAAAGATCAATTTGAACACGTGGAAGAGTTAATCCCTGATTATAAAGCTACGCGCAGTTATCTAAAAATGATTGATCAGGATATTATTCAATCTGAAGCGCTTCTACAGAAAAATCAGAAACAAGAAATGGATGCCCAGCAAAAGGAAGCAGAAGTCGCCCGCCAGCGTGAAAAAGAAGTTTGGAAAAAGGAGATTGAGGTCAAAGAAAAAGAACGCAATTCTCAAGTCAATCAGCAGGCTCAAGAAGTTTATGAAGAAGCTGTTGCCTTATATAAGGGAAAGAAGTACGCGGAAGCA
>CAZCHB010000155.1:0-4815 GCA_964498235.1 uncultured Planctomycetales bacterium | reverse complement strand
GCAACCGGCTTGGGCCCGCCTGCCGGCGAGGCAGGGACACCGCTAAAGCGATGTCCCCTGATCGGCCAACGTTCTTTTCAACTGCTAAATAATCTTCCTCAATCATCACTTTTAAATAGGCGTTAGTAACATATGCCACTTGGCCGCGCTCAAAAACATCCGCACGATCTGCTACAATCCATACCTTATTAAAAGTATTAACAGGGATATTGACGCTGCCGAACTTCGCCTGGACTTTTGCATAAATTGAATCCCAGAATTTCTTACCTAATCCGCTTTCTGGATAGATTAAAGACGCGGCGATTTGTTTAAGCAAGTAATCTTGCGCTAACATATCACGCCCCATCACTGTCTGTCCCAAATTAGGCGCTATCATGCGGTCTTTTTCATAAGGAGATAAATTAACCCATAAATCTTTCTCTGGAATGGTTAGGGCAGCTAAAAAATATTTGATTAAACGCTCAGACTCGTCCTTTAAACGGGTATCACCTGCTTTAAAACCAATCTTACCGGGGTCAACAATAAAATCAAAAAGAAGGGGATTATCAGGATTAATTTTTATG
Source organism: uncultured Planctomycetales bacterium (assembly GCA_964498235.1). Taxonomy (GTDB): domain Bacteria; phylum Omnitrophota; class Gorgyraeia; order Zapsychrales; family Fredricksoniimonadaceae; genus JACQQW01. The sequence goes on along the minus strand of CAZCHB010000155.1, from coordinate 4,252 downwards.
CCTTTGATTAGAACCGGATCAAAGGCAGGACTTAGTTGGACCATTGCACCCGGTTGGGGCAAATTAAGAATACTACGCGCGTTAGCGTGAGAGGTCGAAAAGGTTAAAGACACTATTAAAATAACAGCAATAAACAAGTTAGTAGCCTTACGGAACATAGGAACCCTTCGTTATGATATAATTTCAAGGATAGTTTTAAGAAGAAAACGCTAACTTAGGAAAGGATACCATATATTTAGCGTTTTTCAAGGCAGGCACTGTTACATAAGACGTTGCTACATATTAACTTATTGAATAACTTAATAATATTTTACAATTAATTTCTCAGGATATTCGCAAGCAGGTCTTTTCGAGCAATCTTAAGGCCTTTTTCTATCAAATCTTGTGGCCAAGGGTGGAAAGATTGGGGAATTTTAAAGCTTGGAAGATGCTCTTTGCAGTAGGCAATGATTTGGTCGTTTGATAGATTAGCATCTTCTACTTTCTTAATAAAAGCCACGGGGCGCCAGCCAAATTCTGGGTCTTCTTTGGGAATGACAACAGCCTCTTGAATACCTTTTAAATTTATTAAAACAGCTTCGATTTCTTCAGGTTGAATATTCTCACCTCCTGATATAAACATATTATCTTTGCGGCCGATAATTTTTAAACAACCATCTTTAGCCATCTGACCCAAATCACCGGTTTTAAAATAACCATCCTCCGTCAACGGCAATTGCAAACGCCCCGCTTGAACATAACCTTTAAATAACACGTCGCCTTTAATTAGAACTTCCCCCTCACTACTGATGATTAATTGACGGTAAGGCAAGACCTTCACTGCCTGTCCAGCGAGGCCAGTGGCTACCTGAGATGTTGTTTCAGTTAAACCGTAACTAATATATGGTTGTATGCCGTGCAGGGCGGCTTGTTCAAGCAAGCTAGTTGGAATTGAACTCCCGCCAAGTAAAATAAACTTTAATGATTTTAATGCGTCAATACCTTGCAATGACTGTAACAACCTAAACATCTGCGTTGTCACTAAAGACACATGTGTCACTTGGCGTTTAAGAATCGTCTTTGCAAGGTCATCCTCAGTTGGAATCACCATAGCGGCACCAGCTAAAAAGACGCGCACGACAATGGCCATGCCTGACACATGATATAACGGTAAGGTTAACGCCCATCGGTCATTGTCAGTAATTGGAATAACTTTTGCTGCGCCTTTGGCATTGAAGAAATGATTCCCCCACGTATGCACAGCAGGCTTTGGCTGTCCTGATGAACCCGATGTGGCTATGATGGTTGCTTCTTGATTGAAATCAGGATTTAATCGCTCATCGACTACCCTAGCATCTTTGCGAGCGTCAAAACCTACCACCTCATTTAGAAACAAAGTTCTCGTCGGAATTCCGGGATGAAAGGATTTAATAAGCACCGTTGTCAGCAATAGCGCGGGATTGATGCGCGAAAGATATTCAATGACTGCTTTAGCCGGCCATTTGGGATTAACAGGCGCCGCCACCGCCTTCATCCGCCACAAACTAAATAAGACAATAATGTATTCAGTGCAGGTCGGGGCACAAATAGCAACGCGGTCGCCGGGTTTAATGCCAAGGCCTTTTAAGTGACCAATAACCGTGACACAATATTGGTCTAATTGCGCCCAGCTGATGCGCCGCGTTCCCCACAAGACCGCGGGATTATTATTTACTGCTTGAGCCATCGCTGTGTCCCTAATCCGGATGTCTGTCCGCTTAAACCAGCTAAGACACTTAACATCTGATTACCAACCTTCGTTTCAAAACTAGACGATATAATCGCCTTCTTACCCAAACGCCTTGCCTCTTCAATCCAATTCAACGCAGCAATTACGCCACCTAGAACGGTGGGCTTGATAATAAAAGCTTTCACCCCTTCATTCATCGCTAAGGTCGGCGAACAGCGGCCTGGAGCCGTGACATTACAGCGCAATACGGCTAAGGTTTCATCTAAGGCAATCGGCAGATGTGCGGCTTGATAAAATTCATTCAAACGGCTTGGATCACTTAAAGGCTCCTCGATAAATTCGATTTGGCCATGACCTGCTAATTGGGCAAACAAAACAGCCTCGCTAAAACTCCATACCCGGTTGGCATCTAATCGGATGCTTCCCTCTTTACCAATAAGCTGACGCAAATCCTGGACATTCTTAACATCAAGGGGAATATTTCGGTTTCCCACCTTTAATTTATAAACAAATGCACCGGCTGCCTTAGCCTCTTTGGCCTCAGCCATCATTTGTTCGTGCGTCCCCTGCAATAACACTGCGCTATCAACGTAGATATTATCTGCGCCTAAATACTTGGCCAAAGATACACCATCCATTTGCGCCGCCAGGCTAAATAAGGCTGATTCAATACCAAATCTCACCGACGGGCACAGCGCGTTAATTTGTTCATCTGTTGAAATCTTAAGGACTAATTCCTTACACGTTAATGGCACTGCCCAATTAAGCAAATAAGACTTTACTACATCAAGATCATGCTTGGCTTTTTTTAATGTCTCCGGGCTTATTCCTGGTAACGGCGCAATTTCTCCAACGGATTTTATCCCGTTAGTCAGGATAAGCTCGATATAAAAACCAACCCGTAATGAGACTGTTGTATCTGTAAATGTAAAAGGACGAATGAAGGGAATTTCGAAAGAAGTAATAACCACGTCAGATATTGTTATCGGCTGCACAACACCCATCCTGCGGAAAACAGAATACCATACACGACAAGCAGTAATCCTGTCTTAGCTAGCACCTCATTAAGCACCTTTCCATCTAAGGATGTGTAGACCGTCTTAACCAACGGAATCCCTAAGAACCCAATGACAGAAGCAACTACGATACCCTGATGGTCACTTGTAATTAAATTCACGATAAATGGCGTGACCATTGCGGCCATCAGGCAGAATAGATATTCACCGCAGGCAAAGGCCCGGCCAAAACGTACGGCTAATGTTTTTTTACCTGCCTTGCGGTCACCATCGATATCCCTTAAGTTATTGACCGCTAAAATAGCCATGGATAGAAATCCAGGCGCAAAACCCGAGACCGCGACCGCCCAATTAATATCCAAGGTCTGCACATAATAAGTTCCCCCAACGGCTACTGGACCAAAAAATAAAAAGGCAAAAACATCTCCTAATCCCATATACCCTAATGGTCGCTTGCCTGCTGTGTAAAATATTCCCGACAAAATAGAGGTAACAGCAATGACTGCAATAACCCATCCCCCCCGCATCACTAAATAGAAAGCAGCCATCACTGCAAATAAAAAAGCTATCACAGCTCCGGCCAGCACAGCCTTTGGGGCAATAAGCCCTGCCTGCGTCACACGGACAGGGCCAGTTCGCTCCGACGTGTCAGCGCCATTTTTAAAGTCGCAATAATCATTGACCAAATTTGTGGCAATTTGAATCATCAGGGCACCCAAGGCCGCGGCCAAGGAGGAAAAAAGATGCATCCCGCCATCACCAAAGGCAATCGCCGTACCTATCAATACCGGCGCAAGCGCCGCCGGCAATGTCTTAGGTCTAATGGCTAGCACCCACGCGCTTAGATTCATCACGGCCTTTTAGGAAATTTTGAGAAATCAGGTTTTCGTTTTTGTTGAAATGCGTTGCGGCCTTCTTGGCCTTCTTCCGTCATGTAAAACATCAAGGTGGCATTGCCAGCTAATTCCTGCAAGCCGGTTTGCCCGTCGCAATCGGCATTCAATGCTGATTTTAAACAACGGATGGCCAATGGCGAATGCTGAAGAATTTCTTTACACCACTGGATGGTTTCTTCTTCAAGGCGGTCATATGGGACAACGATATTAACCAAACCCATATCCAACGCCTGCTGTGCATTATACTGACGGCATAAAAACCAGATTTCACGTGCCTTTTTTTGTCCGACACAGCGGGCCATATAGCTTGAACCAAATCCTCCGTCAAAAGAACCCACCTTGGGGCCAGTCTGTCCGAATATGGCGTTATCAGCGGCGACGGTTAAATCACAAACCATTTGCAAGATTTGCCCTCCGCCAACAGCATAGCCTGCCACCATCGCAATCACCGGCTTTGGGCAGGTACGGATTTGGCGTTGAAAATCTAAAACATTTAAACGGTTAGTACCGTCCTTATCTTTATACCCGGCATCACCGCGGATTTTTTGATCACCGCCTGAACAAAACGCTTCCTTACCTTCACCGGTTAAGACAATCACCCCTATCTTTTCATCATCACGCGCGTCATTTAA
>CAZCHB010000154.1:3898-4819 GCA_964498235.1 uncultured Planctomycetales bacterium | reverse complement strand
GAATCAAAATTAATACCTTTTTTGCTGATGCCAAGCGCAGAAATCAGCTTGCCAGTTAAATCAGATTTTCCATGCGGAATGGCTATCCCTTGTCCGATAGCCGTTGACCCTAATGCTTCACGGGCCATTAAAACATCAATGATTTTATTTTTATGCTTTTTCTCTAACGTCCCTGCTTCCACCAACAATCCTACGAGTTCGCTAATCACCTCCGCCTTAGTCGATGCGCTAAGATCATTTGTCACTGCGTCCTTACATAAAAATTCTGTGATCTTCATGAATCCTCCGGTAGGAAAAATATATTGGAGCGGCGGATCGGGTTCGAACCGATGGCATCCACCTTGGCAAGGTGGCATTCTACCAACTGAATTACCGCCGCGTCGCTAATCGAGCAACGTTTATCGAAGGATTTGCTCCCTTCAAGGGAACCCATCCCGATTTCCTTCAACATCCTAGCACAATCGGGACTTCTGGCGTCCCGACTATGTCGGGACTGTCAAACCCTTCCTGATACAAAAACTTCTAATCTTGGGGGAAGTTTTCCCCCAAACCTCTTTCACATTTTTGTTTTACAAAAATGTTACTTGTCATAAGATTTCTAAAAGAACTTTCAAATGGGCGGGAGAGGACTTGAACCTCCACAGGTTACCCCACATGTTCCTAAGACATGCGCGTCTACCAATTCCGCCACCCGCCCGTTATCACCGGGCTTTTATTAAAATGGTGACCGACTTCAATTACAAATTTATCCTGTAAAAGAACAAATATTAAAAAGTGACCGACCCGCGACTCGAACGCGGTACCCCTACATTAAAAGTGTAGTGCTCTACCAGGGTGAGCTAGTCGGTCGGCTAAATTACACTTCCCTAAGCTCTTTACTTTTTCGCTCAAGTAGAGCATCAATTTCTTTGGTGAAACGAT
>CAZCHB010000154.1:965-3888 GCA_964498235.1 uncultured Planctomycetales bacterium | reverse complement strand
CTGAACTTCTTCTTCCGTCTTAAATCTTTCATCTTCACTGACATGCCCATCACCCTGCATCTTCTTAGCCTTTTCATTCGCATCGCGTCTAAGACTGCGTAACGTCACCCGTCCTCGCTCAGCCATGTCTTTGCAAATCTTAATAAATTCTTCACGACGCTCCGCAGACAGCGGCGGAAAAACCAAACGAATAAGCTTGCCGTCATTACTTGGCATAATACCTAATTTTGAACTACTGATAGCGGCTTCAATATCCTTGATTGCGTTCGCATCCCAAGGCTGAATAATGATTTGCTTTGGGTCAGGTGATGAAACTTGGGCAATTTGCTTAATCGGGGTTGAAGTTCCGTAATAATCAATATGCATGTCATCAATCAAGGCCGGCTGGGCACGGCCGGTACGGACTTCAGAAAATTCGCGCACCACCGTCTCCATAGTTTTCTTCATCTTTGATTCAACGTCTTTTAGGATTTCCTTACCTGTCATATGCGCCTCGCTTTATCGAACTATGGTCCCGATTTTCTCACCATACACTGCTTTTTTAATGTTCCCTCGTTGCAGGAGATTAAAGACAATGATCGGTAAAGAATTTTCCATGCACATGCTTATTGCCGTAGCATCCATCACTTTTAAATTTTTCTTTAAAACATCAATAAATTTAAGCTCATTGAACTTCTTTGCATCTTTATCTTTTTTAGGGTCAGCAGAGTAAACGCCATCGACCTTGGTGGCTTTCATTATAACATCACAATTAATTTCTGTCGCGCGCAATGCCGCTGCGGTATCTGTCGTAAAATACGGATTACCTGTCCCCGCCACAAAAATAATGACCCTGCGTTTTTCCATGTGACGCATCGCTCGGCGCTGAATATAAGGTTCAGCGATCGCATGCATTTGAATAGCCGTCATGACACGGGTCTGGATGCCGAGCTGTTCTAAGGCATTCTGCAGGGCCAATCCATTCATGACAGTCGCCAACATCCCCATATAATCTGCCACAGAACGCTCAAGACCGAATTTCTTGCTTTCAACCTGGCCGCGGAAAATATTTCCTCCGCCGACAACTAACGCCACTTCAACACCAGCATCATGGATTTCTTTAATTTCTTCGGCTAATGACGCGCACATTTCAGCGTCAATGCCATGAGCCAAACGGCCAAGCAATGCTTCACCGCTTAACTTCAACAAAATTCGCTTATAGACAGGTGATTTACTCAAATTAATTCCTTATCTTACTCACCAACTTTAAACCTGACAAAACGGCTAATAACAATATTCTCGCCGATCTTCGCCACTAATTCATTTAATAAATCCTGAATACTTTTGCTGGATTCTTTAACATAAGGCTGTTTCAACAAGCAATTCGCTTTAGCAAAAGCATCTTTATCTGCTTCCTTAGCCAGGATATCAGCCGGAACGTCTTCAGCCTTAATATATTTGGGATTCATGGCGGCGATATGCATGGCCACATCCTTGGTGAACTTACAGTAATCTTCATTACGGGCAACGAAGTCAGTCTCGCAATTAACTTCAACGAGAACACCGATCTTGTTTCCATTGTGGATATAGACTTCCACACGGCCCTCTTTAGCTGCGCGGTCGCCCTTTTTAGCGGCCATTTCCAACCCGCGTTTGCGTAATAATTCTTTTGCTTTACTAAAGTCACCCTTGGATTCTTCGAGTGCTTTTTTGCAGTCAATAACACCACAAGATGTTTCTTCTCTTAAACGTTTAATGTCTTCTGCCGATGTTGCCATCATACTGTTACCTCTTGCGCCTGCGCTTGTGTTTGTGTTTTCTTACCCGCTAAATATTCCCTGCGGCCTTCAATAATGCTGTCGGTAATCAACGACGCGATAAACTTGATTGACTTGACAGCATCATCATTACCGGGAATTGGATATTGAATGACATCAGGATCAGAATTTGTATCAATTAAACCGATAACTGGAATGCCTAAACGGTTAGCTTCAGCAACGGCAATTTCTTCTTTTTTAGTATCGACAACAAACATGACCTGGGGAACAACGGGCATTTCACGGATACCGCCCAAATCGCGCAGTAAACGTTCTTTTTCTTTCATTAACAATGATGCTTCTTTTTTGGTCAAACGGTTAATGGTCCCGTTAGTTTCCATTTTTTCAATATCAATTAATTTTTTAATGGATTTTTTAACTGTTTCAAGGTTTGTTAAAAGACCGCCCATCCAGCGGCTTTTGACATAATACATTTCAGCACGGGCAGCTTCCTGCTCTATAACATCCTGAGCTTGTTTCTTGGTTCCGACAAAAAGCACCTTGCCGCCTTTAGCCGCGATGTCACGGATAAAATCACGCGCCGCATTTAAACAATCAACGCTTTTTTCAAGGTCAATAATGTAAATGCCGCCGCGTTCCCCAAAAATAAATTTTTTCATCTTGGGATTCCAGCGACGGCTTTGGTGACCAAAATGCACGCCTGCTTCTAGTAACTGCTTAATTAATTCACTTGCCATACGTTTTACTTCCTCTCGACTGTGGTTCCGCCGGTAGATAACACCATCTATCAGGCTAGGACGGAACATTTTAGTTGAAAGCAACCAGCCAAACTTAGCCTCATTCCTTGAGCCGGTGCTTTATTAATAGCTAAATTGAAGCCGTAGTATAAACAAAGTTATCTATATTTGCAACAGAAAAATTTTAACGACGCAAATTAAGCCGCATTAAATTGAGTTTCATAAAGCCTCCGGTAAAGAGGCGTTGAAAATAACAATTCATCATGCTTGCCCATCCCCACAATCTTTCCATTATCAATGACCACAATCTTGTCAGCTTTCATAATAGTCGATAAGCGGTGCGCGATGGCAATGACAGTGCGTCCTTTCATTAATTGATCCAAGGCCTGCTGAACAAATTTCTCTGACTCAGAATCCAACGCTGAAGTT
>CAZCHB010000154.1:0-955 GCA_964498235.1 uncultured Planctomycetales bacterium | reverse complement strand
GCAATGGTCAAGCGCTGTTTCTCTCCCCCGGATAAACGGAATCCGCGGTCACCAACCATGGTGTCAAAGCCTTTAGGCATTTTTTCAATAAAGCCGGCCGCAAAAGCATTCTCAGCGGCTGTCTTTATCTGCTCCTGCGTCGCATCAAAGGTGCCATAAGCAACATTATTTCGGACTGTGTCGTTGAACAAAATAGCTTCCTGAGTCACTATTCCTATCTGCCCGCGCAAAGATTTAAATAAAACATTTTTGACATCATGCCCGTCAAAAAGCACCCTGCCGTCTGTCACATCGTAAAAGCGCGGGATCAGGTTAACAAGGGTTGATTTGCCGCTTCCCGTCGGCCCCACAATAGCCACCAATTCACCTTTTTTAATTTCTAAATTAATGCCGTCAAGGACAAGGCCTCCCGCCTGATCGTAAGCAAATTTCACGCTTTCAAAAACTATCTTATCCGAAAGCGGCAGCAACTCTATGGCTCTATCCGGCTCCGCTACAGACGGTTTAGCTTCAAGCACGTCGTAAATACGCTCTGTTGAAACCAAGGCCTGCTGTAAAATTGTTCCCACATTTGTCAATTTCTTAATTGGACGCGTCAACATAAGGATACATGTAAACGAAAAACTAAAAACACCAAAAGATAAACGTCCTTCAAGAACTTCCCTGCCAAGAATAAAATACACCGCAATGCCGCAGCAAGCACTTGCAATTTCTGTAATAGGTCCGCCTAAATTCATATTGAACAATGATTTCATCTTTATGCGGTAATAATCGTGATTTTGCTGGCGGAAACGCTGGATCTCATATTTTTCAGTACAAAATGCTTTCAAAATTCGAGCTCCGACGATCGTTTCAAGCAGATGTGATGTGATATCCGCGATCTTCTCCTGCATTCCCCTGCCTAGTTTCCGTAATTTCCGGCTAATAATCATCATAGGCCAGGCAACTAAGGGGA
>CAZCHB010000153.1:0-4850 GCA_964498235.1 uncultured Planctomycetales bacterium | reverse complement strand
GCAACTACTTTCGAAAAAAATATAACAATATACTGACCACCATGCTTATTAGCAGGCATGTTACTATTGGAAAATAAAATGAAGAATTTTCATTTTTAATGAAGATGTCACCCGGGAGCCGCCCTAGGGGAATTCCCATTTTCTTTATTAATAAAACAATACCAGCCAAAAGAATTAAGGAAATGCCTGTAAAGAATAGGATCTTAACAATATTCATCTGGATTGCTTCGAAAGTTGAAATATGCGTTTAATACGAGGTTGATTTAAATAAACAGCTAGGGTAATAAAACAAAACCCAAGAATTAATTCTGTCCGTAAAGATGCAGTAAGCTGATGTGTTTGGGAGATTTTAATGAAATAATTTAAAATAAAGTATCCTCCAGCCAGCAATGCAAAGCCCCAAGAAGTCAACCGCGCCCATTCTTTCATCTTATTCTGCATTTTCCAAGCCACAATAAACAAACCGATCCCGAACAGTTCAAGGAAAATAACAAGGCCGCTATTATGGCTGGATTTAAACTCCCCCAAGCTCAAAACAATAATAACCCAAGCGATAATCTTAAGAAATAAACCGGCGACAGTTAAGGAGGTTGGTGTTTTGATCTGCATTATGGAAGTATATCCTCTAAATTCTGGAAAATCAAATAATTCAGCATCCTCATTCATGGATTAGATCATCATTATTTATTGCTTTTTCAACCTTAACGCTTGAACAGTCCCTGCGCCCATTCTGATTCATTTTTTGGGCTTTGTTTAATATGTACCTTTCATTGTTTTTCCATCCTTATGCGGTAATCATCAGTAACGCTCATAGCATCATCAGAACGTTCAATTAATTTTAAATCTTCTCCAGTATTGATCAATCCCTCTTTTAAAACGCGGAAATATACACCGGGACGGCATAGCTGATGAAAAGCATTGACGGCAGAGGGATCATTAAATCTAAGAGCAAGCTTAAAACAAGGGAATCTAGATTGGCTCACCTGAAGCTGACAATCTCCTAATTGGTAAATATCACCTAATAAAATCTTATTTTCATTGAGTACATTAAAAGTTAAGTTTTCACCTAATGAACCATAGGGATGGATGTTATCATACCGCTCATTCCAAAAAGCATAAGCATCAGCCGAATAAGCATAAACAGCCTTATCCCGCCCCCCGTGCACATTTAAATCAGACTGCAGATCACCAGAGATATTAAATGTTTTAACTAAAACAGGAGAGGCAATGGGTGTTTTAAAAAAGGATGTCAGCACATCCCTGCCTTTATAAGCGATGGTTTTTGGAGTACCTGCTTGTATTGAGAGTAATCTCATAAGTTAAGGTTTTAATTTCGCCGTAAGGGCAACCAGATTTTTACCTGCCTAAAGTGCCTGCAAAACATAAAATTTTTATTATTGCCATGACGGCTCCTTCCTAAACCAGATAATTATTCCAATTAAACCTACAATAATTGTTAGTGCCCGTGTTGTTTTAAATATAAATCGCCAAAGTTGATTTGCAGGTTTAAGAATCTGGTATTCTGTTACAAAAATGACTTCACAGCCAGTATCGTCGCGTGTCGTACTGCTCTCTCTCAAATAACGCTCATCCTGACCATAGCCGACTAAGTAACCTTTTAAGTGAATCTGGTCGCCTTTCTTGGTTGATAATATTCGTTTGGCAATGACAGGGTCATCTGTTAATAAATGATTATTGGAAAAATCGCGGCCGCTAAACATCGATCCGTCTTCAGCGTTATTGTAACGGTAATAACAGGTCCATGATCCTGAGGAAAATTTTAACCGCTGATATACGCCATTTTTAACATTTGCATCATAAACAACGCACACATCGGCATTGTTAACATAATCCTTCCATTGTTCATGGTAATAGTCTGTAATCGACGACGAGTGATGGTGGCTGACAACCAATCCTGAAAGTTCATAGTTAAATCGCGGTTTTATATAATATTTCTGGCCTTTGATTGTTATTTCAAAAGGTTCTTTTTCTGTTGGCGTCTGTATCGGCTCTTTTAGAATAATGGGTAAGGCTTCCTTAGGCGGTGGTAAACGGTCTTTGTAGAAAGAGGCCAGTATTGTAATGCTAAGCAAAGCTAAAAAAATATAGTTGAGTTTTTTGATCCCGGTCATCTTTAAGCTAAGGCCCAGACATTCTTTGAGGTTTCTTTAGCCTTCTTAAGAATCCCTTTAGCCCTTAGTTGCGTAGCCGCCCAATGAATGTCCTCCTGCCATGTGAAATGAAAATTACCGCTATCAAAGATTTCACTATCGTGATGTTCCCAGATATGATTTGCTACCTTTTTTATTTGAGCGCTTCCTCCTAAATCAGTAAGCGCATTAACGATCCAATCACAGAGATCTAAACGCGTTTTCATCATAGATTTTATTTATCCCTACAAACTGTGTCAGGTGAGAATGCAGGTAAACAGACGGCAATATACTCGGCGCCTTGGGCGTCGGGAGTACTGTATTTAACCCATTCGCCTTGGTTTGTGATAATAGCTTCCCCCGCGTTAACTTTCATAATGCCATTTTTATGTTCTACAACCAGTTGTCCTTTGAGGACGTAGGTGTATTCATTAAATTGTGGCGTCTGCCCTGGTTCTTGCCAGCCGCTGGGGCTTTGCATATGGGCGATGCTGACCTCTGATGTTTTAGAATTAACTCGGCCTATATATTCCTTAATGATTTTTGGTTTAGTGCCTGTGGCTTGGATGATCGATGGTCTTTTGATATGAATGGGCACATTATTTCCTCTAACTTAAGCTTGGATAATCTGTGTAGCCTTCTTTTCCTGAGGCATAAAAAGTATTAGGATCAGGCGTATTAAGCGGCGCGTTTAATTTGAACCGTTTGGGCAGGTCGGGGTTTGCGATAAAAAGCCTGCCGAAAGCGATGGCATCTGCTTCATTGCTGTCGATGGCTTGCTGTGCACTTTCTTTAGTGAAAGCTTCATTAGCAATATAGGGACCATTAAATATCTTTTTTAAGGTTGGGCCAATTCGATTAGATCCTAATGATTCCCTTGCGCAAAGAAAAGCGATTTGACGTTTACCTAATTGCTCTGCGGCATAAGAGAAAGTTTCTAAGCCGTTTGAATCTGATATTGAATGAGAGTCTCCCCGAGGCGCTAAATGGACACCAACCCTGCCTTTGCCCCAGACATTAACAACCGCGTCGGTCACTTCCAATAAAAGCCTTGCACGGTTTCTAATTGGGCCTCCATAGGCATCCGTCCGTTTATTGGTGCCGTCTTGAAGGAACTGATCGAGTAAATATCCATTCGCGCTGTGGATTTCTACCCCATCAAAACCAGCAGTTTTAGCATTGATAGCCCCTTGATAGTAAGCTTCTATAACGCCTGGAATTTCGTTCAGTTCAAGGGCGCGCGGCGTCACATATTCTTTTTTAGGGCGGACTAAGCTTACATGTCCCGCTGGCCTGATAGCGCTGGGTGCAACAGGTAAAGCCCCTTCCAGATAAATAGGGTCTGAAATCCGTCCGACATGCCATAATTGCAATAATATCGTTCCTCCAGCTTGGTGGACAGCGGCGGTAATTTTTGCCCAGCCATCAATCTGTTCCTTAGACCATATTCCCGGCGTGTTTGGATAGCCCACGCCCATGGGAGTCACTGAAGTCGCTTCAGTTAAGATCAGCCCCGCGCTTGCACGTTGGACATAATATTCCTTCATCAACTCATTAGGTATCCGGCGGTCAATGGCACGGCATCGTGTTAATGGTGCCATAAAAATTCGATTAGGAAGGGTCAGATCTCCGATTTTAATTGGGTCGAATAAATTAGACATTAATTTTCTAATTCCTTGAAATATTATAAAGCATTAAAATTATGAAATAACTACTTCATTTTTACCTTGTTGTTTAGCTTGATACAACGCTTGATCAGCGGCGCGGATCATGCCTAGAACATCCATTCCCTTACTCCACTGTGCCCCGCCAATGCTTATGGATACTGGAGAATTAAGTTGAAGCTTAGACACCGCATCCTTGATTCGTTGAGCAACTATGCGGCCGCCGCTCACTTCTGTTTGAGGAAGAACAAGGATAAATTCGTCACCGCCATAGCGGCAGGGAATATCAACCGTCCTTAATTGTGCGTTAAAAACAGCCACAACTTCTTTTAAAAGATGGTCTCCTTCAATATGCCCATAGCTGTCAGTATAGGTTTTAAAATTATCGATATCAATAACCAATAATACCATCGATCCGCCATAACGGCTTAAACGGTGGATCTCGTACTCTAAGGCTTCATTTAAATACCGATAATTAAATAGATTAGTTAGCGGGTCTTTATTGGCTAAGATTTTTAATTGATCTTGGCTGTTTTTAAGGTCATGAATATCTTTTTCAAGCTGTAATTTAATTTTTTGGAAAGTTTCTGCCAAGAGGACGATTTCATTTGTTTCATTGTTAGCTGGCGAAACGTGTTCAGTCCCCAGAATATCCATGATTATATGGTAGTTTGTTTTAGTTGTCTGGATAAATTTTTGGATAACCTGCCGGATAGTCCAATAAGCTGCGGCGCATCCAATAGCCATCCATATTAATGCCATTTGCAGGCTTTCAATAGTAATTTCAATACGTCCTGTGTCTAGTAATTGGGTATAAAGATAAAAAAGGATAAATAACGGAATACTGGAAGATAATAGAAATAAAACAGTAAATTTACGTATAACCGAAGATTGTTCAAAAGATTTAAAGTTAATCTGAATCTTTTTCATAAGCTTTTCTTAATCAATAATTATAAAAGAAGCCAAACGATTCTTAATTATTTCTTTAGCTTTTCAGACCATAAACAAGTTATGCATGATGAAACTTTTTCATATA
>CAZCHB010000152.1:0-4912 GCA_964498235.1 uncultured Planctomycetales bacterium | reverse complement strand
TATCGGGACTGACAGCCAAACCAATGTCACAGAAATTAGTATGGGCAACATTCTTGATCTCAGGCTGGCTTCCCATAGGATGAACACGGACAAACGGTTCAGTTTTATAGAACTTTTTATATAAATCATGGAGTTGAGTTAGGCTAATGCCATTCTTTAATTTAATATAAATTGTATTTAAAATTCCACGGTTGATCGGTAAAAGATGGGCGACAAAATGAGCATCAATAGCCGTCCCTGCTAACTTAAGACCTTATACGCTTTAAAATTGCCATCGACTTCGGCATGAAGCAAGGACACTGATGCCTTACGTCCCGCCCCGGAAACACCTGATTTAGCATCGATAATGACGGAGCCAATATCCTTGCGCGTTGCCGCCAAAGGCGCCAATCCTAAAATAGCCGCCGTCGGATAGCACCCAGGATTAGCAATAAAATCAGCCTTAGCAATTTTTATCCTAAAAAGCTCTGGAAGGCCATAGACAGCTTTTGAAATATTTTTTGGATCTAAATGCGTTAAACCATACCACTCTTTATAAACCTTAGGACTTTTCAAACGGTAATCCGCGCTCAAGTCAATCACCTTAAGCCCTGCCTTTAACAGCTTCCCAGCCACTTGCATGGATTCTGTATGTGGCAAGGCCAAGAAAATAATATCGCAATTCTTGACCGCGTCACTAACTGAAAACTTCTGGCAAACCAAGGTGGTACGGTTTAAAAATTCAGGATAAATAGCACTAATAGGGCCGCTGGTATTATTGGCGGCAACATAGGTCACCCGAACAGATGGGTGTTTAAGCAATAAAGCCAATGCTTCCTTGCCGGTATACCCGCTGACACCGGCAATCCCGACCCTGATGATTTGTTGTGTGTGTTGATCTGTTTTACTCATATTTTCCTCGTCGAAAAACGAATTGAAAATGTTTAATTATAGTAAATAAAAAAGCCTATCTCGTCAACGTAATTGTGAAGGGAGATAGGCTCTTCTATTGTTATATTTTTTTGTCGATTAACGCTTAACCCATTGGAATTTCCGACGCGCCCCCTTCTGACCAGGTTTCTTTCTTTCTTTCATTCTATCATCTCTGGTTAAGCAGCTAGCCTTCTTTAAAACAGGTTTTGTATTAGGATCACAGGCGATCAACGCGCGTGACAAACCCATCTTAAAAGCGCCAGCTTGTCCGGTTGAACCGCCGCCGGTGACGCGCACAAAAATATCAAATTTATTTTCTAAGTTAACTAATTTCAACGGCTGCATAATATTAATGCGGTCAGTTTCACGCACAAAATATTTTGAAAATTCACGTTTATTGACACTAATCTTACCTTCGCCTGGCGTTAAAACAACGCGGGCAACGGATGATTTACGGCGGCCTGTACCTGCATATTTAACAACTTCTACCATTTCAATATCTCCAAGATAAAAACTACTTAATGACTAAAACTTCTGGTTTCTGGGCTGCATGAGGATGCGTTTCACCAGCATAAACCTTTAACTTTGAGGCTTGCTTATAAGCTAACGGGCCGCTTGGCAGCATGCGCGTAACCGCCAATTCAAGAACCTTGGCTGGGCTTTTAGAAAGCATATCACCTAAGGTCACCGCGCGCTGTCCACTTGGATAACCTGTATAACGGGTGTAAACTTTGTCAGTTAATTTCTTGCCAGTAACACGAACTTTGTCAGCGTTAATAATGATGACAGTATCGCCGGTATCTAAAAACGGCGTGTACGTACGTTTATGCTTACCGCGTAAAATCGTCGCGGCTTTAGCGGCAACGCGGCCTAAGACTTTGTCTTTAGCGTCGATCAATACGCACTTTGGAACCATTTGATCAACTTTTGGTAAATACGTTTTCATAGTCACAACCCATTAGAAATATTTAAATTAAAAACGACCGCCCTCACAGGGCAAATCAAGATTCTAAAATATAACACTTTTGCGCTAAATGTCAAATCCTTTTTACTTTCCAAAAGCCCCAAGCTTACCCATCATATTTCCCATTGCCCCTTGGGCCGCTTGAGCAATTTGGGACTTCGCTTGGTCCATGACCGACTTAGCTTGGATCGAATTCGCATCCAGTTTTGTTAAGATAAACTGGGCCACGTTGACAGCCTCCTGATAATTTTTCTGACCCAAGAAACCCTGAGCTTGGGCGGCCAAAAAATCAATCTTATCTTTAAGGACAGGAATCGTCTGGGCTTGGGCAATAGCCGCCTTTGCACTGCCAAGCAGTTTAACTGCTGTTTGAACGGTGGATGGGGTTGTAGGCGCTACATTTGCACCTGCGTTAGCATTGTTTAACATCATCAGCATCACTACTCCCATTAAAACCTTTATAGACATGCTCATCATTTTTCTCCTTTAATAATTAACCGACATTAAACATAACCCATGCGCGGGCGCTGTATTCTTTGCGGCGTCACGATTTTTTGCCTTTAATATTGCAGGAATACTATCAACCGCAATTTGCCTTGCTCCAACAGCAATTAAAGTTCCAACGATGTTACGCACCATCTTATAGAGAAAACCATTGGCAGTTATATCAATACAAATTAAATCATCTTCCCGTTTAATCGTTAACCGCTTAACAGTCCTGACGGTATCCCGATCCGCCCGAAGGGGGTCATACGCTTGGAAAGATTTAAAATCGTGCCTACCCTTAATATCTCTTGCCGCCTTCCTCATTATAGCTATATCTAAAGAAGGTAAATATAAATAGCTCCAACGACGCAAAAAGACTGAGCGTGTTTGACTATTTAGAATCGTATATCGGTAGGTTTTTTCTTTCGCGCTGTACTGCGCGTGAAATTGGGCGTCAACTTCCTTGACTGCTGTAACACAAATATCATGCGATAAACGGCTGTTGAGCGCACGCTGGATTTCTTGAGACTTCATCCGGGTATCAACACAAAAATGAGCAACCTGCCCCTTAGCATGAACCCCGCTATCCGTCCGGCCGGAACCTATAATCTTCACATCCTGTTTAAAAATAAGGCCGCAGGCTTTGCTTAATTCACCCTGCACAGTACGTTCACCATTCTTCTGGATTTGCCAGCCGTTAAAATCAGTACCATCATATTCTATAACAATCTTTAAATTACGCATTTCACTTTTTCTATAGTAGAGCAGACCACCCATTTATACTGACCCCAGTTAATACCAAGTTTCCTTTTTTCGGCTTGTTCTATCATGTTTTTATCGTACCTTCAACTGGTCTAGAGATTGGGGATATGTCAAACTTAACTCTACAACTTACTTATTCCCCTTCTCCTTCTCTCTCATGTTAATGAGCGGGGTGGTTTTTCTTTCTAAAACCACAATCCCGCTTTTGCGGGATTGTTTGGTTAAGAAGATAAAAGATAAAAAATAAAAAAACAAGACGGGATGAGATTCACTCATTAGAACGTTTTGTTTTTTGATTTTTTATTAAGAAACGCCACCATTTATTGTGTCCGTCACCTTTATTTATAAGCCAATAATTTGCTCCGTCTTATTTATTCCGATCGCTTCTTTAAAATTTCTTTTACTATCAACTTAGCTGTTTCATTCTGTTTAGGCGCATCTTCTATGGAACAATTAATGATAGCTATTGGATCACCAATTTTTATAAAAGTTTTATGTTTATCTGTATCAAAAAATACTTTTGAAACACTCCCAATAGAAATAGATTGAAGCTCAAACACAGCCCACCAATTACTTATTAACGCGATTGGAGCACCAATTTCCACATCACTCCCTTCATTAATAAAGTACTTTATTAACTCAACTTCACCATCTTGATGCCTAAAGTCTTTTGGCAACATTGGAATCCTAACAAAATAGTACATAAATCCTCATATATTTTTTTATGTTTATATTATTCTTTAACCCAATAGACATCATTCCCTTTATTAATCTTATTCCAACCACGATTCTCTAAAAGCATTCTTTCTGCTTTAGTAAAATTACCTCCTGTGTCAGGCGTAGCATCTCTAATAGGCAATCCTTTTCTCATTTCTACTCTAAGCGCCCTCATATTTCTATAATAATTACCTTTTGGCCCTAAATTTGGAGTAAAATTGAAAACTTTTTCTTTATCATATAAATTAAATTCAGGCAGTCCTTTTGAATTAAATTTTCCAATTACAAGATCGCCTTTTAACGCACGCCCAACCCTCCCTACACCCGCAATATCCCCCACAATCGGCACAGCCGATGCCATCGACATCCCTGCCCCTGCCCAATCACCCATCGCCGCACTAATACCCGCATTCGCCACATCAAACCCAATTCCAACTCCAGGCATCATCCCAACAATCGCTAAACCACCTTGTACTCCAGCTACTATACCACTAATTTTACTGCCTAATGACGCCATTTTTGCCGCATTAATCGCTTCAGGAGTCTTTGTAATAACTAACTTCTCTAGCTCTATTGTTCCAACATAATTTCCTGCGCTATCATATCCCAGTTCTGCACTTGGCGGAAGCTCTGGGGAATACATCATTCCTGCAGCAGCTAACGCTATCGCAGTATATCCCATTACCTTATGGGCTTCTTTCCACCCTCCGTCCTGAAAACTACTTGTTGCAGTATTCAAATATGATAATGCTCCTGAAGCTACTAAGTATGGATTACCCGTCAATCCTCCAGCAACAATTGTAGCTATGTTTAGAACTTGCTGTCCAAAATGTGCCCATTCTCCTGTTACAATTGCTCTTGCTAATGGGCTAATAAAATCACCGAACTTCTTGAATAATTTAGAAAACCAACTATGCCCATCTGGATCTATATTATTGATTGGGTTATTGCCACAATACGCATACCTATTAAGCGTTTGAGGATTATCTGGATCTTGAACTATATCATCCGCTGTAATAAACCTCCCCAACTTCGGATCGTAATACCTCCCCCCCAAAGAATATCAATCCT
>CAZCHB010000151.1:2776-4949 GCA_964498235.1 uncultured Planctomycetales bacterium | reverse complement strand
GCTGGGAATTATAAATCATCACCTTAGCTTTAGCCGCTTGTGCTTCGTATTTTTGCAATTGTTCTGCTAGGCTGCGCTGATCCGACATATTATGCTCAATCTCATCTTTTAATATCCCAACCTGGCCCTGAAGGCTATTTATATTTGCCTCTGCCATCAACTGTTCTTCAGGAGATAACCCAGAAATCTTTTTGGATTTTAACTCTTCTAATTTGACAACAGCTAATCTTAATTCCTCTTCTTTCGCTTGGGCATCTTGACTAAGCTCTACTTGTTGCTCTGCATTCTCTTGTTTATACGCCGCAAACCCTGACGTTTGAGATAAAAGGTATTTCTCTACCCAATTTAAGATATCACGTAAACGTTTAGCAAGATCCCCTATCTTAAAATAGGTAACGCTTTGAGCCTTTACATCATTCTGCAGTTGAAGCCCTGTAAAAAACCGTTGGTTCTTTAATGACCCTTGTGGTTCTTTAAAAGTATCGATAGATCGTTTTAATAACTGCCGGCTAGTTGATGCTAATAAATAATCACCGACAAAACAATAGCCAGGATCCATGTTAGCACCAAGGGGCAGGGAAAAATAATTAATACTGACATCATTATATTCTTCTTGTTGGATAAGCCCCAAACGGCCGCTGATAATTTTCTTAAAAACGGCCTCAGCCTTATCACGATCTTTGATTTTCACAAAAATCAAGAAACGCGGATAAGGGAACATCCC
The DNA here is from genome assembly GCA_964498235.1 of uncultured Planctomycetales bacterium. GTDB lineage: Bacteria > Omnitrophota > Gorgyraeia > Zapsychrales > Fredricksoniimonadaceae > JACQQW01. The sequence goes on along the minus strand of CAZCHB010000151.1, from coordinate 4,225 downwards.
TAACGTATCGATATCGGTTAAATACCCCCCTGCTTCATGACCTAATACAGGAAGCAGATCAACGCTGATATTAAGCCCCAAACGTTTTTCAATGCTATGCTTAACACGTTCTGCTTGATCACCTAAAAGGGGAATGCCCCCTAATTGTTCTTTAGCCTGTCTCCACATATCCCCAAAATCATAACAAGCGCTCCATTGATAACCGATCACATTTGACGGGACAAAGGACAACGACGTATTCTTTTCAGGAACACAGGAAGCCGCTTTTGACAAATAGGCATTTAACTTACTGACATCAAAACCAACTGAAAATTTATATTTATTAACTGTTCCGGGAAGAAATGAAAACGCATACGTATTAAATCCTTCCGCTTTTAGCGCAAGGGGCGCATCTTCTTTCTTAACGCTGTCCATAAACGCACGAATATTAACAAATACAACACTATCAGCGTTAGGATAAGAACGGGATTTAGCAAACTTAAAATTCTCATCCGTGCTTAAAGCGGCACTTTTGCCTTGAACCACATCAATAACCTTATAGAGGATATCTTCCTTCTCGGACGCCGCAATTAACAAATTATTGACCAAAACATACTTAAATTTAAATTTCTTGTCTTTTAGGCTTAAATGAACAATCTTTTTTCCTTGATAAAACTCCTCGGTGATACTAAATTTATCCGACCATATATTGGGAAGACGCGTCGATACTTCCATGGCTAACAAAGAAACCGGCAGACGCAAAACCATTAGAAGCCCATACATATCGTCTAAATTGTTACGCGCTGCATTCTTTTTACGCGGATAAACCGCGACAGCAATTTCTTTTTCCAAGAATTTCTGCGTCAATGGATGATTAAAAAACACAGCCGCTTGTTTCTGCAGATGAACAATTTCATCAACCTGCCGGGCAGGAATATTATTATGTTCCAATAATTTAGCTACATCAATCGCCGATATATTCATCCAAAATTCTGATACTGTCCCTTGCTTCCAATACTGAGCCGGATGCGCCAAACGCGAATACGCCACCGCCCCTGAAGGTAACGCATCCTCAACCGCTAATTTCGGCCCATATATTAAATAAAATAACCATCCGCCAATCGCTACGAATAACAAGACAATAATCAATAGAACTCTTCTAAGCGTTTTATTCATGGCTAAATCCTAAAAAAATCCCGCGCGTTTTGATTGACCTGAGTTAGCACTTTTTCCTGCTCTAAATTCTTTAACAATGCCAAAGCCTTTAAGGTTCGAACAACATCCCTTGGCTCAGACAAATAAAACTCCTCACCGTCTTTATAACGGACAGGCGAATCTGTCTCGATTAAAATACGATCCAACGGCGCCTGTTCCATAGCCTCACGGGACTCAGGACTATAGCCAACACTTGGGCTCGTCGACACATAATATCCGGCTTCAATAATCTGCTCTAAAATGTCAACAGGACCG
>CAZCHB010000151.1:0-2766 GCA_964498235.1 uncultured Planctomycetales bacterium | reverse complement strand
TACCAATGAAACAACGCATTCTTAACACCCGCCGCCTTTGTCATGGCCAAGCACTCCCGCCACGCGCCTCGGGCATGAATCACAATCGGCAAGTTAAACTGATTAGCTAAATCTAAATGCAATTGAAATGAGGCTTTTTGGTATCCACGCTCAACCTCATCCTTACGCACCCACTTATACCAATAATCCAAACCCGTTTCACCAACAGCTGCCGCTTGAGAAATATTAACTTTTAAGAAATCTAACGCCGCCTGATGCGATTCAAGCTTTACCCTGCCCGGATGAATGCCTAAAGCCGGATGAACCTTGGGCGACTTTGACGAAGAAGCTATTGCTAAAACCTTCTGCATCGACGAAGAATCAACGCTCATGGCAATAATATCACTGACACCGGCTGCTGCCGCCCGGGTTAAAGCAGCGTCAACATCTTCCAACTGATCTACATGCGCATGGGTATCAATAATTATCATTACAAAATAAATGTCACCGGCCCGTCGTTAATCAACGCTACATCCATCATAGCTCGAAAACGGCCGGTGGCAACGCCTACATCATGTTTTTTTAATTGAGCAACAAAATAATGATACAGTTCTTCTGCTTTGGCAGGATCTGCCGCGTCGTCAAACGAGGGCCGCCGCCCTTTATCGCAATTAGCCTGAAGGGTAAATTGGGAAACCACCAAAAATTGGGCTTTAACATCAAGCGCGGAGAAATTCATCTTCCCCTGCTCATCTTCAAATATCCTTAACCCGATGACTTTCTTGATCAAATGATCAGCATCAGCCTCAGTATCTGCCTTGGCCACCCCTAAAAAAATGAGCATGCCAGAACCGATTTGACCAACCACTTTACCGGCTACAGTGACTTTAGCTTCTTTAACGCGCTGAAGAACTATTTTCATAAATTGATTATAATAAGAATACCGCTCTAAACACCACATAAAATTCAAGATTATCAATACCAATGAAAGGCTTTGCTTTAACAATTGTTTTATGTTAAAAACCAATGATGAACTTAACTGAACTTCTGCAAAAATATAAATTCCCCCAAACCGTGCTAGACATCTTTCAGGCTGAAGGAATTATTAATTTACACCCCCCTCAGGCAGAGGCCATCCGCAAAGGAATCCTGGATAAAAGAAATGTCGTCATGGCTGTACCAACCGCCGCAGGAAAAACACTGATCGCGGAATTGGCCATGTTAAGAACGATCCTGCATGAGAATGGGCGGGTCCTTTATATCGCTCCTTTAAAGGCTCTAGCCAACGAAAAATTTAACGACTTTAAACGTAAGTATGAAAAATTAGGGATTCAGGTCGGCATCGCTACAGGTGATTTGGATTCGCCCAGCAAATATCTAGATAAATATAACGTCATTATTGCCACCGCAGAAAAGGTTGACTCCCTCTTGCGTTCCAAAGCAACATGGCTGATCAATAACCTTTCGTTGATTATTCTAGATGAAATTCATTTTATCGACGATGAAAGCCGCGGCCCCACCTTAGAGATTCTCATTACCCGTATCAAACAAATGAAACCGGATATCCAAATCCTTGGGCTTTCCGCGACAATCAGCAATGCCGATGAAATTGCCGGTTGGCTTAACGCCCAATTAGCCTACAGCCAATGGCGTCCTATTCCTTTAAAAGAAGGCGTTTATTATAATGAACGGATTATTTTTAATAATGATTCGGTGCGGGAAATCAAAGAAGAACCCGCTGAAGATTTAAATAAGCTCGTCTTAGATACCCTGCGCGGCAAGGGACAGGTCTTAGTCTTTGTCAACTCCCGGCGCAGTGCGCAGGCGTCAAGCCGTGAACTTTGTATTACAATCAGCTCCATCTTATCCCAGACGGATAAAGCCGCCCTTAAAGAAATTGCCAAAGAAATCGCTGATGACCCAAGCGCAACCAAGGTATGTAAAAAATTAGCGGAAACTGTCGCTCATGGCGCGGCTTTTCACCACGCAGGATTAAAACCAAAACAACGACAGCTCATTGAAGATAGTTTTAAAAAAAATATCATTAAGGTTATTTGCTCAACACCTACACTTGCCGCCGGCGTTAATCTGCCTGCTCGTCGAGCCATAATCCGCGACTGCAAACGTTATGCCAGCGGTTTGGGATCTGTCTTTATTCCCACCTCTGAGTATAAACAGTGCGCAGGTCGAGCTGGACGCCCCCAATACGATGATTATGGTGAAGCCGTATTGATGGCCAAGTCACTATCGGAACAAAATGCTTTATACGAACGTTTTATCTTGGCTAAACCTGAACCCATCACATCAAAACTTAGTTCTGAATCAGCTTTGCGTATTCACGTACTCTCATCAATCGCGGCCGGCTATGTGCATGACATTAATGGAATGTTCGATTTCTTAAGCCAAACGTTTTTGGCATATCAAAAACAAGGGCTTAACCTCATCAGCCTTATCAGCGATATCTTTGAATTCCTGCACCAAAATAAATTTATTGATAAAAGCGGATTTCGTTATTTTACAACGCCGCTGGGAAACATCACCAGCCGTTTATACATTGACCCCATCACCGCGCTGACCTTACAGACAGCGTTACAGAAAATTCAAGAGGGAAAGCCGTTTTCTGATCTAGGCCTCCTGCACATGATCGCCTGCTGTCCGGACAGCGAGATGCTTAGTGTCGGGAAGAAAGATTACGACCAATTGGAAGAACTCTCCCAGCGCATCGAAGATGAATTAATCCTAAAACCTGAAGACCTGCCCATGCTGGAAGATGCTTACACCCATTAC
>CAZCHB010000150.1:0-5030 GCA_964498235.1 uncultured Planctomycetales bacterium | reverse complement strand
ACCATTAACCTTTCCCCTGCTGATACTAAAAAAGAAGGTCCCGGCTTTGACCTGGCGATCGCCTTAGGTGTTTTAGCGGCCGCTGAACACTTAAACCCTGAAAGCATCCTGCCCTATGCCTTCCTTGGGGAACTTTCTTTAGACGGCGCCGTGCGTCCCATTAACGGCGCCCTTTCCTTTGCCATGGCTCCTCATCCCAATCGCCGCAAAGGCATAGTCGTCCCCTTAGCTAACGCCAAGGAAGCCGCGTTAGCCCAAGGCATTGCGGTATTCGGCGTCAAATCCTTAAGTGAAGTGATTGGATTCCTTGCTGATAATAAGACAATAATGCCTGAGACAACGCCAGTCATTTCAGCCGCGGCTAAACGGACTCTGTCTTCGATCGATTTTTCCGACGTCAAAGGCCAGACGCATGTAAAACGCGGCCTAGAAGTGGCCGCCGCCGGAGGCCATAATATCCTCTTAATCGGCCCACCGGGAAGCGGCAAAACCATGTTAGCCCGGCGGCTGCCGGGAATCCTGCCGGAAATGAATTTTCAAGAAGCGCTGGAAGTGACAAAAATCCATTCCGTCAGCGGGCTCTTGTCAGCGTCAGGAATTGTCAGCCAGCGTCCGTTCCGTTCTCCACATCACACCTGCTCCGACATTGCCTTGATCGGCGGAGGCAGTATCCCAAAACCCGGCGAAGCAAGCCTCGCCCACAACGGGATATTATTCCTTGATGAACTCCCGGAATTTAACCGGCATGTCCTGGAAGTCTTGCGACAACCTTTAGAAGAACATTGCGTCACCATTGCCCGCGCCTCACGGACTCTGCAATTTCCCGCGAAATTTATGCTTGTCGCGGCCATGAACCCATGTCCGTGCGGTTTTCGCATGGGCGGCAAAAAACCATGTACTTGCTCTCCGCTTCAAATCGAGAAATACATGAGTAAAATATCCGGCCCTCTTCTTGACCGTATCGACATCCATTTAGAAGCGCAAGCCTTAAACACAAAGGATATGTTTACTGAAATCGCCTCGGAACCGTCCGCCGCCATTAGAAAACGCGCCATCAAGGGGCGCAACCTTCAGTTACAACGTTTTGCCAATGACAGCATCTTTGCCAACGCCCAGATGCCGCATGCCTTAATCAAGAAATACTGTGCCATCAACGCTGAGGGAAAAGAATTATTGAAAAAAGCCGTGGATACGCTGGGCCTATCCGCAAGGGCGCACGACAAAATATTAAAAGTCGCGCGCACAATCGCTGATCTTGATAATTGTGACAATATTCAAACAAAACATCTGGCAGAGGCTATTGGATATAGGACGTTGGATAGGACACGATAATACCATACACCGAAAATCAATACGTTTTAAAGATTGGGATTATACATCGGAAGGATATTATTTTGTGTTAGCAACGTAATTATTATGAACGTATTATTCAGGATGAAAAATCACTCAATGCTATTCGTATGTATATAAATAGCAATCCGCAACGATGGCAAAAAGAAACAAAACTTACCTAAATTATAACGCCGGCTGGCTAGAAAAAACATCCGGCCCTTCGCATTCCTTGAGGGCTTTGAGGATGTCGTCGCGTTCTTTATTGACGCCGGATAACTGGGATTTCAATTTCTTGATTTCATCCGTCATCAGGTTAAACGCGGGATTGTCTTTAATTGCGGCTTCCTGCTTTAAACGTAATTTATCTTTCAATGTTTTAATTTGTTCGTTGGCATCTTTCAAGGCTTGCTTTAAATTCGGATAGTCAGAGGGCAGGGCCAAAGATTTCTCAACAGGTTTTGCCTTCACTTCAGGCGCCGTGATATCGACGGGTTTTTGACCCTTGACCTTCTGTTTAAGACGGGCGATTTCTTTTTCTTTCCACGTGAGATCTTCTTTTAATTTGATAATGGCCGTGTGCTGTTTGTCCAAATCGGTCTTTAAGGCTTCCAAGGCTTTGCTTTGACGGATAAACTCCGACGAGTTCACATCCAAGCCGTCCTGCAGGCCTTTAATCTGCTGCTCTTTTTGCTTAAGCAGATAATTCAATTGGATGATTTCTTCGCGGGAAGATTTCAACATGTCTTGAAGCCGTGAGAGATCATCATTTTTCGATGATTGTACTAATTTAGTCTCCGCAACAGTCAATTTTTCCCGCAAGGCAGAAAGTTCATCAGCACTAACCTTCATCTGGTCCTTAAGCTGGGCTACCAGCGCTTCGTGGACCTTGCTGTTCTCATTCATCTTAGACTGGACTAAAGACATGGTTAAATCTTTGGCCTTATTCTCCTGTGCTGTCTCCATCGCCGTGCTCTTTAACTTATCAAGGTCTTGGCGTAGTTCTTTAACGCGGGCTTCTTTTAATTGCGTTTCTTGGGAGGTTACGGCTAACTGGCGGTCTAATTGGTCAATCCGCGCCCGGTAAGATGCAATGGTTTTACTTTGATCCTCAGTGATATCTGCGGTTTCTTTCAATCTTTTCTTAAACCTGTCCATTAGGCCGTACACTTCCTCTTTTTCGGCCTTTTTGGATTCAATATCCTGCTTAAGTGAAGCTGTTTTATGTTCAAGTTCCGCGATGGAGCGTGTCAACACGTCAATTTTTTCTTCGTATTGATTTTTCATTGCGGCTATCACCGACGATGATTGGGCAACCTTGCTTTCCACTTGGCTAATGCTTTGAACAATCAAACGGTTCTTTTCCTCAAGCAGCGCGATATGCGTACGGTGCTTTGCATCAATTTCCTTGATTAAGCGGATACGCTCCTCAGCGGCCGCGAATTTCTTTTCTGTCGTTGTTAGCTGCCCGCGGATAACAGCGGCATTGGCCTCCTGCTGATCAATGATGCGCTGGGTTTCAGCGACGGTACGTTCCAAATTTTGCTTAAGCATCTCTAATTGCCTGTCTTTGTCGGCAATCTTCCTGTTTAATTGGTCAATCCGGCTTTGATCAATACTGCCAGCCTGAAGATTTTCAAAACGGACGTTTAACCCATCCAATTCTTCCTGTAATGACACCCTCTTCGCTGTTTGCGCGTCGAGCTCTTTTGACAATCCTGTAATCTTGCCTAAGTTAAGCTTATTGGCTTCAAGCGCATTCCTAAGGTCAGCATCTTTCGCTGTAAGTTTGCCGTTAAGCCTCGCGTTAACATCGTCGAGTTCTTGCTGTAATGCCTCCGCCTTTACAGTTTTCGCCTGTGCGATCTTTGTCAGTTCGGCAATCTTGTCCTTGTTAAAGTTCGCGGCCGCTTCCAATTCTTTTTGAAGATCCGCGCTTGATTTCGCGTACGCCGTCACCTGCGCGCTCTTTTCCTCTAATTGCTTTGTTAAATCATTATACTTACCGCCCAACTCCTGCTGGACACTGCTAATTTTTTCATTCTGCTCGTCAACATTATTCTGCGCGTGCGCCAGCTGGGTCTTAAACTCATTAATAAACTCATCTTTTTCAGCCAAGGCTTTTTCCTGATCTTTCAATCTCTGCTTAAGCGCCAACCCGCGCTGTCTTAGTTCAGCAAAGGCCTCATCATCTTTCTTTAACTCCCCGCGTAAATCCGCGGCTTCCTGTTTTACTTCCGCCAATTCTTTTTTTAACGAGGCTATTTCTTTATCTTTTTCAATCAGATTCAAATCCAGCGCGGCTAAACGCTCATCCTTGTCCTTTAATTCTTTCTGCAAATCAAGAAGCCGCTGATTATTATCGGCCAAGTCCTTGCCTAAACTATCCGCGTCTCTCGTCTTATCCTGTAAAGACCGTGTCAATTGATTGATCTTTTCAGTATCCTCGATAAATTTTGGCTTTGCCGCCAACTCTTTGAGAACAGCATCATAACGGGCATTGATATCAGTCAGATCTTTTTTTGTCCCTTCAAGTTCAAATTTCAAGCCATCTAACTGGGCGGACTTTTCTTCCAAAAGTTTTAGCGTCGCTTCATCTTTCTGCACAACAATTTTCTCAACTACTTTCTCTACGACTTTTTCAACAACAACAGGCTTAGCACTGACATTACTGGTCACAATGATCGGCTTAGTATCTTCTTTTGGAACTAACGATGTTCTTAATTCGTCTAATTGTTTTTGTAAATCAAGAATGCGTTTATCGCGGCCGGCCAATAATTGGTCACGCGCATCAATCTGATCACGGTAGCCGGAGAGTATCCTGCGCAATTTGCTGTATTGCCCATAATCACTAAACATATTTAATTCAGAATCTAAGGTGCGTTGTTTATCTTGGGCTGAGGATGCTAATTTTATGTTTTCATCAATCAAATTGTTGACTGCATTTTGCTGGGACAAATTCACCTGCTGTTGCTGGATAATATGAGGCGGATAAACAATGATGGGCGGCGCGCACTTTTCACGGGCAAAGGCGGATAGTGGAAAAATAACAGTCAGCACAAATGAAACGGTGCTCATTAAAGGCTTATTCATGTGATGTCGTCTCCAGAGTGGAACGTAAATTATTAATGTCGCTGTTTAATTGGGCGATGGCCTTGTCTTCCATGGCCAATTCGTTCTTTAAATCTGCGTTGGGATCAATGACCACAGGCACCGCCGTAACTTCTGCAGTGACCGTCTTTGTGACCTTGATGACTTGAGTCGTCATGTTAAATTGCGGAATGCCTAATTTTTTGGCAAAGGGTAAGGCTGGTGCGTAATCAGGATTTAATTGCTGTAATCTTAGAAAAATCTGTTTGGCGCTGGCCAAGTCTCCTCTATTAAATACCTGACGGCCATATTCAAATAAATTATTCACCGCCAAATCCCGCATGTCAGCGCGCTTTTCTTGGGCCATCAATACAGAAGGGACTAATAAAACGAGAATTAAACCAAATATTATTTTTTTCATAGTTACAACTCATTTACTTTCAATGACTTATGTTAATTTATTCAAAACCGTTTTGAATCCGTCGGCGGACACAAGGGGTTGAATGATGCAAGTATAGCATCCCAAATAGCGATCGTCAAATTACCCCTTCATCCCATGTCAATGCCAAACTGAAATGTCGTATTTTTAACCAAACTGAAGTGTCGTATTT
>CAZCHB010000149.1:0-5036 GCA_964498235.1 uncultured Planctomycetales bacterium | reverse complement strand
CAAAAATCTAAGGATAGAATGAACCGTTTGAAGAAGTTCTTAATTGGGGCGCTATTTGTTTTAGGATGCCTTGTTTTAGTTGGGGTGTTTTGGGTTCGTGACCGGTATGTTGTTCCAATTCTGACATACCATAACGTTTCTAATGCAGAAGGTAAAGGGCATTTAAATAATGTAACGCCGCAAAAGTTTGCATGGCAGATGAAGTTTCTTAAGAAAAATAATTACCATGTCATTAGTTTTGATGATTACGTACAAGGGCATAACAAAGGCGTAGCCTTTGCCAGAAATACGGTCATTATTCATTTTGATGATGGCTACGAGGATAATTATACGCAAGCTTTTCCTGTATTAAAATCTTATGGTTTTCCAGCCATGGTTTTTTTGGTTGCCGATAAGATTGGCACAAAAGGGTACTTAAGTTGGGACCAAGTAAAAGAGATGGAACAATTCGGCTTTAAGGCTGGGTCTCATACCAGGAGTCATGCCTATTTGCCTGATGTTGATTTAGCGACAGCAAAAGAAGAGATATCGGGAAGTAAAAAGAAAATCGAAGGCCGTTTAGGGTATGAGATTAATTATTTTGTATATCCTTCAGGAGGATATACAGATGAGATAAAGGCGATTGTTCAACAGGCAGGATATAAAGCCGCAGGTACAACCAACCGCGGCCGCGATCGTTTTAACCGTGATTTGTTCGAGCTAAACCGCATACGGATTAAAGACAGCGATAATGCTGTTGTTTTGTGGGCAAAATTATCGGGTTATTATAATGCATTTCGCAAGAATAAGTTTAGTAAATCAGAAGAGCAGTTGTCATATAATTAAGAAAGGGCATGTATGCAGTATCAGTTAAATAGCAATGGGTCATTTGTCATTGATAATTATCAACAGGCAAAAGTTTTTTCTAATTTTTTTCCCGGCGTTGCTGGTGTTTACGGCATTCCGATGTGGGCTTTTTATATTAATCGCGGTCAGGGGATCAGTTCTTTTGGGATTGAATCAAAAGATAAGGCGATTTTAGAATTTCAGCCAGCCAATAAAGCATACCGCTTAACCTCTATTCAAGGGTTTCGTACCTTTTTAAAAGTCAGTGAGGGAGGGGTTACGAAATTTTATGAACCTTTTTCTAATGCGACGGTGTCTCCTTACAAAGTGACCCAGCGCATGATAATCACCAGCCATGATTTGACCATTGAAGAAGTTAATTCGACCTTAGGTTTAAAAATGGCTGTTAATTATTTTACCTTACCTGAAGAGCCATTTACTGCCCTTGTGCGCCGGGTGACATTAGAAAATATATCAAAAAATAATCTAAGGATTGAGATTGTGGATGGGCTGCCGGCCATAAATCCATATGGGTTAAAAGACTGGCTGGGAAAGCATATTTCCCGTACTGTTGAGGCATGGGTGGCTGTTCATAATGTAGCCAAGAAGGCGCCTTTTTATCAATTTAAGGTGGAAGTCGCGGACACACCGCAGGTCACGCATATTAACGAAGGAAATTTTTATTTTGGTTTTGATGAAACGGGAAAATTATTAGATCCTATTGTTGAAGCGGCCTGTGTTTTTGGTTTTGCCAACGATTATTTAGTCCCGGAGAAATTTTATAGCGATGCTGATTTTAATCTGCCGGCACATCAGCAAACTTCCAACCGCACGCCCTCGGCGATGGTCCATGTCAATGCGAATCTTAAACCCGGTCAGCTCAAAACATTTACCGCTTTGGCTGGTTTTGCACATGATCTTGCCGAGTTAGGCGGTGTTGTTAAGAAAACAGTCAAAGAAGGATATATTGATAATAAGCATAAAAAGAATGCATCTATTATCAGCGATATAAAAGATTACTGCATGACCCATAGCTCATCGTCAGAGTTTAATCAGTATTGCGGACAGACATTTTTGGATAATATCCTGCGCGGCGGGCTGCCGGTTTCCCTGCATACAGCTGATGGCCCGGTGTCATTTAATGTTTATAGCCGTAAGCATGGTGATTTAGAGCGTGACTACAATTTTTTTACCTTAGCCCCCACATATTTTTCTCAAGGAAATGGTAATTTTCGAGACGTAAACCAGAACCGGCGTAATGATATATGGTTTAATCAGGATGTGAAAGACAGTGCGATTATTAATTTCTTTAATCTTCAACAGGCAGACGGTTATAATCCGCTGGTGGTCAAGGGTTTGAGTTTTGCTGTTGGAAATGACGCTGAAATTGCTAAGATTCTGAAAGAATTTCCGCCTAAGGCAGACGCGGTTAAGATTAAGGGCATGTTGAAAAAAGGTTTTATGCCTGGTGATTTGCTTAAATTAATTGCCAGAGAAGCGCCGATTGACGGAAAGCCTCAGGATTTTTTAAGCCGTGTTTTAAGCGTGAGTCAAAAGCAGGAGCTTGCGGATTTTGGGGAAGGGTATTGGAGCGATCATTGGACTTATAATTTAGACTTGGTGGAAAGCTATTTAGGTTTATATCCAGAGAATCTTCGTGCCTTGCTTATCGAGAAAAAAGTGTTCCATTTTCATTTTAACGATGCGTATGTGCTGCCGAGGGATCAGCGCTACATTTTAACTCCTTACGGGGTACGGCAATATCATTCTGTTGCAGAACATGACAAGACTATCCAGGCTAAAGAAAAAGGGTATAAATTGCGTACCAAAGGCGGGACTGGAGAAGTTTATCATACGGCCTTGTTGGTCAAGATGCTTTGTCTTTTAGCAAATAAATCTGCGTCGCTGGACCCTAGCGGGATTGGTATTGAAATGGAGGCCAATAAGCCAAATTGGTATGATGCCTTAAATGGCTTGCCCGGTTTGATTGGATCGTCGATTAATGAGACATTTGAAATCAAACGTCTAGCGCTATTTGTTAAATCAGCGTTAATCCAATTAAATCTAAATGATAAGTTAAACGTAGAATTATTTAAAGAGTTGGCAGACTTTATTGAAGGATTAAGCCATGTTTTGTCTAATGAGGCAAATTCTTTTGGGTATTGGAAAAAGTCTAATGATCTTAAAGAGCATTACCGTAAGACTGTGCGCCTAGGTATTCAGGGGGTTGAAGGTAAAGTAGCAATTGGTGAAATTTTGAAATTTTGTGACGGTATTATTAAGCGCGTCAATGAGGGTATTGAACGTGCGAAAAATGCTCAAGGTTTGTTTCCCGCTTATTATTATCATGAAGTTGTAAAGCATGAGGTTTTAGATAAGGCTCATGGCGGTGAACATCATGTTCGTCCATTGGAATTCAAGCGGCATGATCTGCCGTATTTCTTGGAAGGGTTTGTGCATGGCCTTCGGGTTGAAGACGTCAATAAAGTTGAGGCAATTTATAAAGGGGTGCGTAAAAGCGCTTTGTTTGATAAAAAGCTTGGAATGTATAAGGTTAATGCTCCTTTAAACAAAGAAACTGACGAGATTGGCCGTACCCGCATTTTTCCATCCGGCTGGTTAGAGAATGAATCGGTGTGGCTGCATATGGAGTATAAGTATTTACTCGAAGTTCTGCGCAGAGGATTATATGAAGAGTTTTATGCTGACATCAAAAATTGTTTGGTGCCGTTTTTAGAGCCATCTGTCTATGGCAGAAGCGTGTTAGAAAATTCTTCTTTCATTGCTTCCAGTGCTCATGAAGATAAGAATTTACATGGCCAAGGTTTTGTGGCCCGTCTTTCCGGTTCGACGGCTGAATTTATCCATATGTGGCTGGTGATGAATGCAGGATTAAAGCCATTTAGTTTAAAACCGAATGATCAATTAACATTGACGCTGAAACCAATCTTGCCGGAATGGCTTTTTACGCGTAAGGCCGCAGGAGATTTTGAGGCTAATACTTACGCGTTTAAATTCTTAAACAGCACAACAGTCGTGTATCATAATCCAAAGCGGAAAAATACGTTCGGTCAAGACGCTGTTAGTCCAATTAAGATAACATTGACGTATAAGGATGTTAAGAAGGTTGTTGAGATTAACGATGGTGTCTTAAGAGGCGTGCTTGCTGAAGAAGTGCGCGCGCGCAAAATTAAACGTATGGACATTACCTTAGGATAAAAGCATGCTTAAGAAATTAATCGATAATAACCGCAGGTGGGCGGAAGATATTCGGCGCAAAGACCCCGAGTTCTTTTCGAAACTATCCCATTTGCAGCAGCCGCAATATTTGTGGATTGGTTGTTCTGACAGCCGTGTGCCGGCAAATGAAATTGTTGGCCTTTTGCCGGGAGAATTATTTGTTCACCGTAATGTGGCGAATGTAGTTGTACATACAGATTTAAATTGCCTGTCGGTTTTGCAGTATGCGGTGGAGGTTTTGAAGGTTAAAGATGTGATTGTAACGGGCCATTACGGCTGCGGCGGGGTCAAAGCGTCAATGGATAAGCAACGACTTGGATTGATAGATAACTGGTTACGGCATATCCAAGATGTTGCCAAGACCCATGCCGGTCATTTGAGCACGATTAAAGACGAGCAGAAGAAACTTAACCGTCTCTGCGAATTAAATGTTATTGAACAAGCCCTGCATGTTTGTCAGACGACTATTGTTCAAGAGGCTTGGGTTCGCGGTCAAGATTTAACGGTGCATGCGGTTATTTATGATATTCACGACGGAATATTAAGGGATTTAGGCTTTAGCGTTACATCATTCTCCCAGTTAGCTGAAGTTTACGAACGTATCATCAAGTAAGTATGGTTTTAATCTTAATGTCGATAAGACGAAATAAATTCTTATGTTTAAGCGTCATTTAAAGATCGGGTTTATTAAGGGCGGGCAATTGGGGAGGATGATGCTTCAGGCAACGCCCAGTTTTGATGTCCATTCTATAGTTATGGATGATGATCCTCATTGCCCATGCCGTCAATTATGTAATGAATTCGTTTTAGGGGACGCGTCCAATTTCGATGATGTTTACGCATTTGGAAAAAAGGTTGAGATATTAACATTTGAGTATGAACATGTTAATGTTGACGCTTTAAAGAAATTAAAAGCGGAAGGCTTGGTTATTTATCCGGATCCAGCTATTTTAGAAATTGTTCAGGATAAA
>CAZCHB010000148.1:0-5067 GCA_964498235.1 uncultured Planctomycetales bacterium | reverse complement strand
TAACTTCTCATTCTGTAATAATTGCGCCTGCGTTTGTTTCAAATCCATATTTGACTGTTGAACTTGGCTTAAGGCTTGACGCAGCTTATTTTCATTTGCTATCAGCTCTTTATTTGTTTGTCTTAGTTGATTCTCAATTCTCTTATGTTCAGTATTATCAATCGCCACGCAAACAATGCCCTTTAACTTGTTATTCCCGTCACGCATGGCTGATGCGGATAATACTACCGGAATTTGACGTTGATATTTTGATACATAGGTTTCTTCCATTCCAAAAATGAAGCCGTTCTTATTTACCCAGCGGCATACATGTTCCGGTACGCGTTGTTCTTTAGCTTGAGAATCAAAGATTATGCTCATCGGCTGACCAATCAATTCCTCGCGGGTATATCCCAAAATTGCGCAGGTAGCATTATTTACCATCTCAATTGTCATCGTTGAATTCACAACAATGACACTATTAACCATGTTTTCCAGAATTGTAAGTAATTGTTGATGCGTAACAGTGCTGCGCTTTAAAGAATCGATCATCTGGTGAAATGAGTCGGCCAATTGCCCTAACTCATCTTGTCTTCCTAAGGGCAGTTGGTAGTTATAATCACCTTGGGAAATTTTCTGAGTCGCGTGCACTAAGGATTGGATTGGATTTTGGATTAACTTAATAATAACGACATACGCGGTTGAAAGAATTGTCGTCAGTATTAACAGGAAACATATAACAAAATACAAGAAGTCTAGCTGGCGGAGGCTAAAACTAGCAACCGTTGTAAACAGGATGCTAATCCCGACGATGGCTACAAGTTTTTGGATAATTGTTAAACGCATATCCCCTCCTTAGGCCATTACACCATTGGCCGAATACCCATTAATACATTAACCTTCTCCATTAACATCTTATTATCAAATGGTTTAGCCAAAATATCATTGGCCCCTAACTCTGCCGCCTTTAATAATTCTTGTTCATCTCCCGACACAGATAATATCTTCACATGTCGATTAACGTCTTTTTCCCTAATCATCTTCAACACCTCAAGGCCATTCATTTGCGGCATAAGAATGTCGACGATCATTAAATCAGGTTTAAACTCAGAGAACTTCAATCCTGCCGCAAAACCATCATAAGCCACCTCTACGTCGAAAACTTTCTGAAGCAAGAGGATGCGCCGCACCATGCCGGCTAATTCACGGTCATCATCCACAATTAAAACCCTGCGTCTTGCAAAAACACCCATAAATTCTTCAGGAATCGGAAAACCATAACCTTTTAAGAAATTAATAAAATCTTCCACCTGTACCCGCGCGTGCATTCCCGGCGTACGGTACGCTTTAAGTTTACCAGCGGCTATCCATTTAAGTACAGCCCGATGGGTTACGTGACAATGCTGGGCAATCTCAGTTGTAGTTAATGGTCGATTATTTGTCATATACCCTTAAATGTTTTTTAACTACGTTAATAAGATCTTCTACCTCATACGGCTTTGCGATCGCTTGATATTTCTGGCCATCAACAATAATAAATTCAGCATCCATTCTTTCCTTTTTATCAATTAAACCACTTAGAAAGATAACCGGCGTTTCCTTATATAGCGGCTCTTTTTTGAATTCTTTTATAATGTCTCCTCCATTAACGCCAGGCATTAAGATGTCCATAAGGAATAAATCAATATGGTGCAAATTAAGAGCTTCTTTTCCTTCATTTATCTGATTTCCTACTGAAACCATGTATCCAGCTTGATTTAAAACTGACTTTGTTAAGAAGGCCAGGTCCTTATCGTCATCCATCAGTAGTATTCGTTTCATATCCGTTCCTTTCGTTCCAGTTTTTCCTACTATTCAAACTATACCATTTATTCTCTAATTTGTCAAGTTTATGTAAGTTGTTGAAGTTATTATGCTTACAATATAAAATAATTAATGGGTGGAAAACAGAGGAAAAGGAAGAAATTAAGAGAAAACTGATTATATGAAAAAGTTTCTTCCTTAGGTTAGGGGTAGGTCGATTTTTTAAATGTTATACGCAAGGCAACAAGGAGCAGCACAAATCCCGCCAAACTTGTCACCACGCAAGTAATGCTATGCGCCGGAATTTGCATGCTTCTTAACCCGACATAAACCGTTGTTGCGGCAATTGGCATGACGATCAGCATTGCCAGATTTCTTCCATACAACGGCACCGCATATTGCTGCAAGATAATCGATGCCTGACTTGCCTCTTTATGTCGCTTCAACACATACAACACTGGCCCCACCAAGGCCGTCAGCAGTAACGGTGACCATGGCACTTGTGGCACCATAACCAGCGCTCCATAGGCGATAATCAATGCCAGCATCACAATAATGCTTGTGCGCGATGGCTTAAATTCATGCGGCCTTCCGTAATTAATGGCAACAAAAGCAAGTCCCAGCAAAAACGTTGCTCCCACTGCATGAATAAAAAAATCCTTTGTCGTGGCAACAACCGGCGGATTCTCCATACCCCATCCGGTCCCCCAAAATCCCCAGAACATGCCGAGGCAAAGATTTAGCCAGAACGCGCAGCGCAACAAATCACGCTGCATCACGCGATACAGCAAATAAAAACCGATCATCACACTAATCGGCATGTGCCATGCCAACCCCGTCCAGGCAATGGTGAATGGAAACGGCATACTCACATCACCGAACAAGGTCATAGCAAATATACCCTCAACCAGCCAACCGAATAACGCTCCAACCAAAAGCAACGCCCATACATGCCACACGCGAAAATGCCGCAGCATCACCAGCAGCACATACGCAAAAAACGAATAGGCAACCAGTCCGCCCACCTGACTCATCACATCGTCGACCGGCCGCCATAGCGACCAAAAAACTTTTTCCGAAAAGAAATACAACACATAGCCGACGCCGAAAACCAAACTGAGAAAGCGCAACATCGATTTGAAGTTAGTCATATGAATTCCGGGAATTCCGGGAACTTTTATTTAAACTGTACATTTTGCATACTTGCGTTACGTATTTTATTATCACTTAAATAAAGCATGTAGATATCCTGGGCTGTTAGGTCTCTGTTATATACGCGCACATCATCTATAAGACCGTTAACCCAATACTCAAAGCCTGGATAATTGAAATACCCAATTGTGAATCCATCGGTCGTATTCCCAAGTGTTCCAGCTGTCGCAACCGGGGTAGCATCGGATACGCCGTTTACATAAACCCTAATCGTTGATCCAGTATATACGCCAGTTAAATGATGCCAAACACCCGCGATTAAATTAGTGCCTCCTGTAATTTCATACCGGGTGCCTGCAATGTTAATACTAAAAGATGCATAATTAGTGGCTCCGGCTGGGGCGCATGCGTTTACATTTACTACTAATAATTGGTACACACCATCGGTTGCATTAATATTTATCCCTTTTCCAGCTAAATAGTTGGCATTACAGCTGCCGGTATAAAAAGAATCAAGCTTTATCCAACCAGCTACGGTAAGTTTACGGGTTACACTTGTATCAAGAGTTGTCGAGTTAGCCACATTTACACGATCGCTTGTCCCATTAAAATCACGACAATTGCCTCGGATACAATTAGCAACAATGGTCGTTCCTGTTGGAGTCCCAGTATTTCCATTCCCACTAGAATCAGAAGCATTTCCACTTGCTTCCTCAAACCTCCACCACCCCACCAAACCCGTCGTGGTATCCGCATAAACAACAGCAGGAAACATTAGCAAAAGACAGATGATTAAAAAATTAAGCTTAGCTTTAAGCATTTTAGATTTTTCTTTCTATAAACTGTCATATTGTTTTAAATATGCCGCATCGTGGCAACGAGAAGATCGACACGCAATTCAATCATATCCGGCGCTGCAGCCTTAATCACAGCATTCTTTTCTTTATCGGTGACAACTAGGACGATTTTTGTTTTCATAAGTTTTAGTATAACATCCATAGTCGGTTTGTAAATTTTTGTACCTGTTGTTTAACCCACCCCCTTACCCTCCCCACGACCTTTGGAAGTACCCGGCATGAGGGTGCCAGGGGGAGGGAGTCAATGTTAACTCTGACCTGTCACCTCTCAGTAACCTGATCCGTTCTCTAAAATCCATCCCTCGTGAACGTGTGGCAATTGTTATCGATGCTTTGCTTAAACATTGGAAAGCAAATGCTAAACCTGGTGAGTCTTTGGGTTATTTTAATCGCCGTATGGGTAATAATGGTTTAGTTGAATTCTTCAAGAATAGTCCTGCTACAGCAGATTTAATGGCGAAGCCTATGCCTGCGGATTGTGTTTTGACGCCAGATAATAATTAATTATCTTTTTCCTTCCCCTTGATGGGGGAGGTTAGGTGGGGGTGTAAAATAATACTACTAAACACCAAGCAACTTAATAGGCAAATGTTTCTGAAATAATTTAAAGTCAGTGTCAATTGTTAGAAGTGCACAATTATAATGCGTGATAGTCGCGCATATTAAGAAATCAATGTGCCCCCCGTTAATCCCACGCATTTTGCAAATATTAAAATATTCTGCTGCTTTTATGTATATTTCTTTTGTGATTTCTAAATGATCAAACGCAGATAACTTTTCCTCTAAGATTTCGAAATCCTTCTTATTTCTTATTCCGGAAAGAATTTCTTGAAGGATTGGTCCCGTTAAAACAACACGATTATCTAGGATTAAATCTTTCAATAATTTAGATATTTCGGGATTTGGATTGTCAGCGCGCAGGACTTTTGACCAAACGCATGTATCGATTAATACCTTCATCGACTGCGTCCTTTTTTATAATCATAGTCTTTGTCAAAGCTGATTTTACCAAACGAAGCTAAAATATCTTGCTGTTTCAATAAATTGATATATTGGCGCAAAGCTTCAGTAACAGCCTCTTTTTTTGATTTATGATGCCCTGCCTTTAAAGCTTCATTTATTAATCGGTCATCTAATGCTAAATTTGTTGCCATATAGCACCTACCTTTCTACACATAGTATTACACATATTATTGTGTGGTGCAAGTTTTTGTTATATAGCGTCTAATCCTAAGAAAGCACGGATATCAGTCATTGGCTGTATGCTGATAATAAC
>CAZCHB010000147.1:1324-5107 GCA_964498235.1 uncultured Planctomycetales bacterium | reverse complement strand
ATTTGTTGTGGCTTCGTTAGGTTTTCTACTGATGTGCGCCATCACCTTTATTTCTGCATTTTTGCTTTTTCAGATTGAATTAATCATCGCAAAATTATTTTTACCAACCTATGGCGGCAGTTATTTAGTCTGGGGCGCCTGCGTTGTTTTCTTCCAGGCTGTTTTGCTGGCGGGTTATATTTTTGCTCACAGGTGGATGAAGGGGCAAGGTATAGCGAAATATCTTAAAATTCATCTTGTCCTGTTAATTTTACCGTTTTTATGTTTTCCCCGCACCGGCATTCATGTCAGCGCGGCAATGAGTTCCCAGCCCTTGGTATTGGATGTTTTTCTGCGCTTATTATCGACGATTGGTCCGGTGTTCTTTGTGCTCTCAACAATTTCATTGGTCACACAGTCGTGGCTGCTTCATTCAAAGCTGACAGATCGTTCACACCCCTACATTCTATATGCTGTTTCTAACGTAGGTTCATTTGCCGCCTTGTGGAGTTATCCCTTTGTGGTGGAATATTTCTTAACAAATACCGAGCAGATAAATATCTGGCGTATCCTCTATGTGGTCTTAGTTATTCTTAATATCATTGCGTTTAAAATGATCAAGACAAGTCAGGCGGTGACAGAGGAGGCTGAAAAAATTGTTCCTGTGACCCGTCAAACAGCCTTGCGCTGGCTTATCTTAAGCGCCGCCGCGGTTGTATTGTTTTTATCAGTTACTAATTTGATTACCTATGAAGTAGCGCCGGTGCCGTTGTTATGGATATTACCTTTAAGTATTTACTTATTGAGTTTTGTTTTAGTCTTTAAGAAAAAACCTTGGTTTCCTAAGGGAACAAACATCCTGGCGGTTGCCATGGTTTTCTTGGGCGTTTTACTCTATTTTGAAGTTAAACTTACATTTTTGACAGCGGGATGGGCGATTATTTTATTTAGTCTTGTCCTTTTTGTCCTGTGTTTATTTGCTCAACATGAATTAATTAAGAGCAAGCCAGCTTCGGGGCAATTGACGTTATTTTATGTGATGATTTCCCTAGGCGGTTTTATTGGCGGGTTTCTGACGAGTTGGATTATTCCTTTAATGTCACATGCCCCGATTGAATTTCTATTTGGATTATTGTTAATTGCCATTGCGTATAAACGCCAGTGGGTTAGGGTGATGCTGATTGTGCTAGTCGCGGGGGCAATGATCGCGGATCAATTTATTAATGTCCATGGTTCATTTGTCCGCAAACGTAATTATTATGGCATTTATGAAGTATACGATACCAAAAGCAATGTCAGGTCCTTTGTTCATGGGACCACCCTGCACGGCATTGAGTGGAACATTCCGGAACGGCGGTTTATCCCTTTAGGGTATTACAGCCCTAACGCACCCATGGGTAAGGTTTTTATTAAGAATATCTTTGAGGCGCGCCGCGTAGGTGCGGTTGGTTTAGGGGCAGGCACTATGGCCATGTATACAAAGCCTGATCTTGCCATGGATTTCTATGAATTAGATCCGGATGTAGTGTCGATTGCTAAGAACTATTTCTGGTATTTGAGTTTAGCGCCGGGTCTAGTTAATGTCCATGTTGGGGATGCAAGGGTTTCACTGGCCAAAATGGATGAAAACATTTATGATTTACTGGTCATTGATGCTTTTGGCGGAGACGCGGTCCCTTTTCATTTGATTAATCGGGATGTTGTTGCTATGTACCGCAAACATCTGACAAACCGCGGAGGGATTTTGTTTCATATCCCAAACCGATATTTTAATCTTGAGGGCGTCTTAGCTCATATCGCTAATGATTTGGGCGGCTATGCCGCGGTCAAGGAAGCACAGCAGGACGGTATTACTTTACGGACATTCTGGGCAGTCATGACATGGGACAAGGAGCGCTATGATCGTTTGGTTATTGAGGAAGGATGGCGGCCAATGACCATTGATAAGTATAAACCCCTGCGAACTTGGACGGATGATTTTTCAACATCCCTGCCTATTTTAAAATTAGATGAGATTTATGAAGGGTTAAAACATTTTAAACTTTTTTAAATGAAGACGAGGAACTAATGATTGCACCAATTAACAAGATTTTCCAACAACAGCGGATAAAAAAGAATCTATTGTTGTTATTAGCAGAGATGGAAAAAAATTTAGAAATATTTTACGTAATGGACCAGCGTCAGTTTATCACTGAAGGTTTTGTGATTAGAGTTTGGGATGAGGTTAAAAATGAAGAAGTGATTAAAAGGAATGAACCGATCCTAATCTATGCACAAGCATTGATTGAATTTAACCTCCTATATAAAGAATATAAGGAATTTGAGCATTGGTATTCGTCGGATATGAAAAATAAAACGCCTGAAAACGCGAAGAAACTGCATGCGCTTAAACATAAGCTTGATGCGCAGATGAAGGCAATGGAAGCGGTTATTATTCCTGCAGGGCAGGCGCTTGAGAAAGAATTACTATCACTAGGGATGCTAAAGGGATGAGTCAGGAATTCTTAACCGTTTCTGAGCTGAATAATTTTATTCGCGATGTGTTAAACAGCGGATTTCCCAGGGCCTTGTGGATCTGCGGCGAGATCCAAGGCTATAATAGGGGCAAGGACAAGAAGCATGTCTTTTTTGAGCTTTGCGAGAAAGACCCAGTCACTCATGAAATCATTGCCCGTACCGCCTTGGTTATTTTTGCTACCGCCCGCCCTAAAATTGATATTATCTTGATGAAATCAGAAAATGCTTTTGTCCTCAAGGATGACATTGAAGTTAAATTCTTGTGCAAGGTAGATTTTTATCCAGGCCATGGCCAAATCCGTTTAATTGTCGAGAGCATCGATCCGATTTATACCTTGGGGAAGATAGCCCAAGACCGTCAGCGTTTGATTGCGCTCATGAAGCAAAAGGGTGTCCTGGACCAAAATAAACGTTTATCATTAGCCAGGGTCCCGCTTCACATAGGACTTATTACATCCTATGATTCTGCTGCCTATCATGATTTTATTGACGAGTTAAAAAGATCTTCTTATGCGTTTAAGGTCTTTGTTGTTAATGCCGTTATGCAAGGGAAGAACACGGAAGCTTCCGTAGTCAAAGCTATACAAAGTCTTAATGCTATGGAGTCACTTGATCTTATTGTCATCATCCGGGGCGGCGGTTCAATTGCAGATCTCAGTTGTTTTGATTCTCAAATCATCGCAGAGGCTATTGCTAAAAGCCGATTGCCTGTCATCAGCGGCATAGGACATGAAATTAATACGACAGTCACTGATTTGGCGGCACATACCTTTGCTAAAACACCGACGGCAGTTGCACAATTATTAGTTTTCCGTGTTGAAGAGTTTTTACTGCATTTAAATGACCGTAATGAAGAGTTGCTGCGCATGGCAGAAGATTATATTAAAACCCAACAGACCAGGCTTAAAGACAATGCCAAGGCCCTTAAAGAAAAAACCTTGGAACTTGTTAAAGCACATCAGCAAAAGCTAGTGCGTTTGGCTGAAGCGTTGAAGCGTTCACCTGTGGTACGTTTAAAAGAGTCCCGGGCGAAGTTGGCTAGTTATGCCAAGCTAATTGAGATGGCGGATCCTAAGAATACCCTAAAGCGTGGGTTTTCCATTACCCGCACATTGGAGGGCAAGCTTGTCCGGACAGTAGCTAATGCCAAGGGTCAAAAAAGTTTAGTAACTTTTTTAATCGATGGTAAGCTTGCCAGTGATATAATCAAGTCCAGTGAGGAACAATATGTCCAATGACGCTAAATATAGGGCCGCGATTGAGCATGTATATGATATCATCGCCAAG
>CAZCHB010000147.1:0-1314 GCA_964498235.1 uncultured Planctomycetales bacterium | reverse complement strand
AGCAGCAGGTTGTCGTGGCTGTCATGCGTCAACACATCGCCGCGCGTGGCATTGATATTGATGAGCTTTCCGTGCGTGTTAAAGAAGCAGTTGAGTTATTAAGGCAGTGCAAGGCCAAGATCGATAAGGCCGAGTTGGAAGTTAAAAAGGTTGTCGATGATTTCGCTAAGGATGTAGATAAATAAGCGAGGTAAAGAATGATCTATATTTATTCGACGTTGGTTATTTTAGTCTGTTTTTTGGTGTTATTAAATATTCACCGTTCTTGGTTCGTTAACCAGGCCCGCCGGCGGGGAAAGTTGCCTCCTAAAGGCAAGGCCACCATGTTTAACGTGCGCCACTTGTTGATGGAAGGTGAGAAAGAATTAGCCATCCAGCTTTACTGCGAACTTTTTAACACCAATCCCCTTAAGGCAAAGAAAGATGTTGAAGAATTACAGCGTAGTCTGAAAGTCTAAGCCCGGGCCTGCCGTTATGATTAATTTTCTGATTAGCATTCTTTGTTTCTTGTTTATCTCAAACGCGCATGCGATTACGGCGTGGGATCCTTTTGATGAGATGGTCAACCGCAGTCAGGATATTATCAGCAACCGCGTGGATTCTGCGCGGCCGACAGCATCTGATGAAGACTGGCCCCAGGAAAGTAATCAATGGGAAGAGGACAAGGAGGGGTATAGGGTAGAGGTGCCGTTGCGGGTTCCTAGCGACGCAGATACTAAATTTATGAAGGTGCGCTACGATGATGGAAAAATAAAGTTGGAAATCCCAAAGAAGCGCTTGAAGTCCATCATTTGATGTATGCCCTGTGTTATCCGCCGTTTTAATCCAAATAAGAAATCAAAGGAAATAAAAATGTCTGATTGTATTTTCTGTGAAGATTTGCCTAAAGTGATAACAAACGATTTAGCCTATGCTATATATGACATAAAACCATTAAGCCCCGGCCATATGCTTTTTATTCCCAAGCGACATCATGAGGGAATATTTGAATCTATGCCTGATGAAATTAAGGCCTTGTTTGATTTGGTAAATGAGGCTAAAGTATTGCTAGATAAGGAACGAAAGCCGACAGGATACAATGTGCAGGTCAATTGCGGTGCAAGTGCGGGTCAAATCGTTATGCACGCTCACTTGCATCTTATCCCGCGCTACTAATTGTCATCCCCCAAGTGTTTTAACCTGCCTACGGCAGGCTGGTCGGGGATCTAGTTCATGGAGAAAATATATGAAATGGATTTCAGCAGGGCAGTTTGAAGATATTAAGTATGACAAAATGAGCGGTATCGCGAAAATCACCATTAATCGCCCTCATCG
>CAZCHB010000146.1:0-5186 GCA_964498235.1 uncultured Planctomycetales bacterium | reverse complement strand
CCTACATTCCCATTGGTCACAACCAATGCTCCCTGCGGCGTTATCGTTCCGATACCCACATTACCGCCGATAACAGCCAACCGCGCGGTATTGCCGCCGGTTAAGGTTGTCCCAATTCCCGTATTACCTGATGATGTGTTAAGCGCTGTTTGACCTGTTACTTCAAGTGTGGAAGGATTAATGGCACCGCTGATGGCGGCACCTGAAATTGTTCCTGTAGCTGTAATATTACCTTTAACATCTAGGGCTTGTGCCGCCGTCCATGTGCCAATACCTACATTCCCATTTGTTACGGCTAAAGCGGTTTGCGGTGTGGTTGTTCCAATCCCCACATTGCGGCCAGGAAACACTTCGTTGCCAGCCCCATCGGGAATAGCATAAGAAAGCCTGCCGCTTAAGAAAAAGAATACGATTGTTAATATAAGTCTTAATATACTCATTTTATTAAAAATTAACCGCCTTCATAAATGACTGCGACCTTACGGGAACGTTCATTCTTCTGCCACTTAATTGGCTGCATGACTTTAGCAGCCGTATAATTCCTATAAATATTATCCGTTTGTTTCTGAGCGTATCCTTTAACATCAGAACTTGTCAAGTAATCGCCTATCGCTAAATCTTGCCCTTTATTGACGACCCACAAATAACCTGTACCGATAGACAAAGCCAAATCATGCCCTTGGTTATCTCTCCCTCCATACGCCCCCAACACAGATGGATCCTGATCCTTGCTACAAAGACGTGTCTTTGTTAACTGTTCTTGAGACCAAGAAACAACTTCACCCGTTGAACATAACAACGCCAATTCAAAAATCTCTTTAACATCTTCGACTTGAGTCCAATGGCTTCCCGTGAAAGTGTTATACGCAATGACTCCGGATGAACCCGTCCCAGCTATAGTCCCAATTTGACCGCTTGACGAATTAAATGAAACAAAAACATCTGCCGCAGTGACGTTACCCGAAGTTGCCGGTATTAATACCCTAGCCCCTGTCCCGTTATCAACAGACATCACATCTAATTTCGTCCCCGGAGATAGTGAATTTATCCCCACGTTACCCGCAAAATAATTAGGCGCCGTACTATCAGAGGCATAAACAGACCATTTGGTTGTCGCCTCAACGTTCCCGACATGAATACCATAACCAGTTGTTATTGTTCCAGCCGGCCTAGTGACGCTAAAACTTCCTCCAAAGGCTTGGGTCGTTGTCCCAGATCCAGAATTACTATAGCCCGCAACAAGACCATACGCATTTGTCACTGCCCCATTGGATTCATTGGAAGCAGCGGCATGAAGCCCTATGGCACTTGTGATCGTCCCGGAAGACGCATTAACAGAACCGGCAAAGGCCCCATAATTACTTGTAATCGTATCTGAACTGCTATTTTGCGCGTAAAATAACAATCCATAATTTGTCGACAAATTTCCTGATATACTTGCCGTAACACCCGCAATACCTCGAAGGGAAGCCGTGGCCCCATCACCTAGGAAATAATTTGTACTGTTTAATCCATTATAAATTGCTGATGAAGCCGATCCAGGGTTCGCAAACATAAAATTATATTGGTTGTTATACATCCCTGCCGTAGCTGTTGCCGTTGACGTCACATCCAAGACTCCATTAGGGGTTAAAGAACCAATCCCTACATTACCACTTGGGATAATCAAAACTCCTCCAAATGCATTTAAGGTGCCGATACCCACATTACCATTAGTAATGGCTAAAGCCGTTTGCGGTGTAATAGTGCCTATACCTACATTACCAGTGCTAGTAACAATAAAAGGAGATGATGCCGGCCTATTAATCTGCAGGTATCCCGTCGGTGCCAATGTGGCAATCCCCACATTCCCATTAGTGACCGTTAACGCCCCTTGCGGTGTTATGGTGCCGATACCGACATTACCTCCGCTAGTGACAATAAAAGGGGACGCGGAAGGTTTATTAATCTGAAAATACCCCGTCGGCGCCCATGTCGCAATGCCCACGTTCCCATTGATGATCGTTAACGCCCCTTGAGGCGTTGAAGTTCCAATGCCCACATTGCCCCCGCGAATACCAACAGTTCCCCGTACATCCAACAACTGCGTTCCATTCGTTGTTCCAATCCCCACATTCGTCCCGTTAAATGAAAACACCGCCTCACTGCCGGCAAAAGCTGATGAACTGTTATACTGTACAGCGTTCTGCCCGCCGCTAGGCGATCCGCTGGCAGTAAGAATCGTCGATGGCGCAACCCATGTTCCCACACCGACGGAATTGGTTTGCAGCACATACCCTGTTGATGGTGATAAATTAAGCGTAAACCCGGTTGTCCTTATCGTCCCTTGCACATCAAGCTTCTGACCAGGCCATGCAGAGCCGATACCCACATTACCGTTTCCCCTGACAATTAAATTCCCGCCATCTGCCGTCCATGTACCAATACCTACATTGCTCATGGCTACCAATCCTGCTTGTGGCGTGGTTGTTGCAATCCCAACATTACCAACTGAACTAATGATAACTTTATTAGCGCCGCTTACATTTGCCTTAAATAATGGCGCCGCAATACTGCTGTTATCTGCGATAATAACAGCATAATCAGATGGCAACGTTAATGCTGTATCGCTAGCCGACCATAAATACGCATACACTCCCGCAGCACTAGAACTTGGATTAGCAACAACCGATCCTACCAATCCTATGCGCATACCAGAACCCAAAGCTCCCCAAGCAGCACCTGACGTACCAACCGCATTACCGCTGCCGCGATTAACGGCATAGGTTTGAAACGCAATATTGTGGCCAGATGCTGTCGAATCAATCTCGGATCGTATACCCGCATTGGAGGCAGCATAATGCAGCGACGATCCAGCTACCGCAGAAGAAACATGGATTGCAGAATTACGCTGATCGCCTGTATAGCCAGCTAATAAATTTACTTCAAGCCCATCTTGATATTGCGACGCACTACCAGCCGTCGTAAAATTCATTTTTACGCCCTGCACCGCTGCGCTAGGCGTTGTGGGCATGGTCGCATCCATATTAAGCAGGGATTGTGTTCCGTCGCTTTTAATCGCCCCATAAAATTTACTTGAAGAAGCTGATGGACCTATTGCCAATAAGCTTGGAGCTACCCATGTCCCTATCCCAACATTACCATTCGTCACAACAAAACCACCTTGCGGCGTGATTGTTCCAATACCCACATTACCACCGATAACAGCTAATCTTGCCGCAATTCCCGTAGCTGATGTCCCGATACCGACATTCATAGCCATGGAGGCTGTCGTGCGGACATCTAATACCTGCACACCGTTTGTTGTCCCGATACCGACATTTGTCCCGTTAAACGAAAACACCGACTCACTGCCCGCAAAAGCTGACGCATTGTTATACTGAACCGCATTCTGCCCGCCGCTGGGGCTTCCGCCGGCTGAAACAATCGTTGAAGGCGATACCCATGTTCCCACACCGACTGAGTTAGTTTGCAAAACATAGCCGGTACTGGGGCTTAAGCTTAACGTAAAGCCCGTCATCCGCGCCGTGCCTTGCACGTCGAGGATTTGCCCGGGCGTGATTGAGCCAAGACCAACATTACCGCCAATGACAGCTAATTTTGCATTTGCGCCTGTTAAAGTTGTCCCGACACCTAGATTTCCCGACGATGTCCCTACAGTCGCTGTTCCGGTCACTTCCAATGAAGACGGCGCAAGCGTACCAACAATGCTCGAACCCGTGATGGTTCCAGAAGCTGTTATATTACCTTTAACATCCAGGATTTGGCTGGCTGTCCATGTGCCGATACCGACATTACCGTTGGTCACAACAAAAGCCGCTTGGGGGGATGTGGTGCCGATACCAACATTGACAGATGGAAATACTTCATTACCTGCCCCGTCGGGGATGGCATAGACATCAACAGATAGGAAGACTATTGACAAAAAAAGCAATGACAATAGTTTATAGATTATTTTTATCATTAATCTAGATAATATTGATTTGGAAATTAATTAATATTTTATACCTTATATATATATACTGAAGTCTTTTATGATATATTTTCTGGGGACATCCAAGCTATCCCGTATTAACTGCCCACGGCACAACCTCCTTAAGCTTTAGGCCGGGTTTCTTGATAATTAAATTTAATTCTGATTTCCACGTTGAATAACATGATACGGATAAAATGGAATTTTATTTATGGCTAGGAGGAACAGCCTTATAGAATTCAGGATAGGTCGGGTGTCCCAAAACTAAATGCCCATGAAGTTCATGTCGCCAAGCCTGGGGTTTGGGGGGACGACTTTTTCCCAACAGCCGATGTCGTAGGCACCCCCCTGGGGGCGGCTGGTACCGACGATGTCAGTCGGCGTTGCAGATTCTGTAAATCCTGCATCAAGGCAATCTGATCCGGACTTCAATCTATAATCCATGGCGGCTAAGGTGGTATCTTGAAATTGATTTGCGTAAGTCTTGTTCTTAAGATTCGTTCCTTGTTCCGTCAAAGTGACGGCAAAAGCGGCTAAATCTGTAATGCAGTTTTTAACTGTTATCGTATTGTTATCATTAGCTATACATGTTCCAAAACCAAAAAAGGCACAATTCTCATACAATACGGTTGACCACGCCCGGTAGGAACCAGTCTGCGTTCCATACACTGCCGCATCACTTGGAATAACAAAGGTACAGCCAGACCCTGCCAAGGCACTTCCTGTGGTACGTAATATGAACAGACAATTTGATATTGTTGTTGCTCTCATATCACCAAATACGGGACAATTACAATCAAATATACAATTCTGCAATAAATTTCCGCCCCCATAGAAATTTATAACCTGAGTATTATCCGCAGTATCTGTTTTTATCTGCAGATTCTCAACCGTTATATAATTCACCGAAATATCGATAAAACGTGTCCAGGCTCCTGAAGTAAACCGCAGTCCTACACCATTGGATTGATTATATTTTAGCGCATTCGTCTGGACACTGGCATGATCTCGAAAACTTTGTCCAGCGGCCGTGGTCAGCTTGATCGTATATGTCGAAGATGTTGTTAGTCCACCAATTGTCAGAATTCTTCCTGTTGCGGTAAATTCGGAATCATTATAACACTCTCCTACTTGACTGTTCCCGTCAGCAACAAGATCTGCCGGCAGGGCATCTTCCCACGCTTGAAGAGTTGAATAATCCCGACTGTTGGTA
>CAZCHB010000145.1:0-5214 GCA_964498235.1 uncultured Planctomycetales bacterium | reverse complement strand
GGTAGTCAAAAGGCCTTGAGACGGAATAACAGCACCTTTAAACAATTCCATCATCTCCGGCGTCGATAATAACCTGCGCTGTTCATCAGGATCAAGAGTGCCAAGTATCCTGACTAGGGATATCTGCATCTTCATGTCATGCAAGGCAGAACGCATCAAACTTTGTTTGGCTTTGGCCGCTTCTTCACCAGCCCACAAGAAACCTTCACGCATCACACCTGCGGTATCTTTGAATTTAATGAGAATTAAGAATGGACGGCCTGCTTTTTCATATTTAAAAACATCTGAAGGATCAATGACTGGAAACTTACGGTTATCCCGAATATCGGCCAAATCAATTGGCTCACCATCTAGTGGAATTGCCTTTGCAATTGCTTCTGTATTCTGGTCATACAAGAGATCGATCAATTGATCATTATTGGAAATTATTTGTAGTGGGGCATGTAAGTTTGAGCGTTCAATGGAGCCAATGACAGCAGTAGCTTTTTTAGCATCGATGAATAACTGATGTTGAATACTGCTTAGATTACGGCGGGCCGCATCATCCATTTTAATATTAATCTCAGTCCCATCATAACTAAGTGATTGACCACGTAATATAGATTGAGCCACTTGACTATCTGTCAATAAATTTACCCGGCTTAGCTGGCTAGCCCTAGAAAGATCCTCAAAGACTAACCTCGATACATTAACACCCCTTGCTAGGGCTGGTACCTCAGATCCATTTATTCTTTGTTCTTGCGGAAATCGGGCAAAGGCTGCTTCTGTCACACTGCTAACGTCATTAATAGACCGTAATTGATCTTCATTTATAACTCCTGGCAATGTAACTGGCATGACAGTTGCTGATATTGTTTGAGCAGATATCTGAATTGGAGGCAGATTATTGGGTGAGCCCCTCCCTGATCCGCTTGATGCACTGCCAATTGCTTGAAAAACTAGACCAGTAATATCTGAAACACTGATTATCGGAGCGCTAACTGGAGCCCCCGCTATCGCAGAAATTGCCGCAGGAACAGGCGAAGAAGGAACAATAGTTCTTATGACTGGAGCGCTAACCGGCAGATCCGGATTATTAATCCTAGGAGGCGGCGGAGATGATGGCGGCGGGGTAGGTGAACCAGCGGCCGCAAAAGTAGTGAGGTCAAAAACAACACGTTGATTCGGTTTAATCTTATGATAATTAGGATTCTGTACTACCTGCCCATCAACATTCTGGATTTTAATAATATTCTTTGCCATTAACTTTTGCAAATCTGCATACGTATATTTCTGACCCAAGGCCTGCCCAATCGCTTTAATCGCAGGCGAAGAGGCAAATATTCCCGAAACAGTATCTCCCTTTTGAACAGTTGCTGTTACTTTTAAATCATCAACAGGATTTCCAGCTTGAGCTATAGATGAACTTAATGATACAAATGAGGTCGCTAAACCAAATGTTAAAACAATCATTCTTAATGACTTCAATGCCTTTGCGGCCAGCTGACCTGCATCAGTTCCGGAAACAGCTTGGGCATTTACAATCATTGCCATATTCTGCCAAGACACCCCGCCTGAAAAATATTTACGCGGGGTCACCTTTGCGGAAATAGGCGAGACTTCTTCTTTAATAAAATTATAAACACCTTTCTTAAATGATCTAAGATATTGATCGTAAATCTCCCGGCTTGTATTTTTATTTTCAAGATCAATACCATCAATCTTGTTTCGGTCAACATAACCTTTAGAAAGCATGCTCTTTTTTAACCTGCTTTTATACCATGACGCCAAGATCAAGGCGCTATAGACCTGACGCAAGGCGGCAAAATTCTTACCTTGATTAACATCTTTGGTTAAGGCTGGAAGGATGATTTGACGAATTAGCGATTGGGTTAGGTTAGCGCCCTGAGTCTGGACAGATTTAAAACCTGATCCTACAATATTTTTTTCATTTGCTAAATAATCTTCCTCAAGCATCACCTTTAATCTGCTTTCCATGATCACTACGGAATTATCTTTGGCATTTTCATATACAACGGCCCTTTCAGGGACAATCCACACTTTATTAAACGTATTTACAGGAATCTGGCTGGTGCCGAATTTTTTAGATGATTCTGAATAAATCTTACTCCAGAATTCACGGCCCTCCTTGCCATCCGGGTGCATCACAGATGCTGAAATTTGTTTTAGTAAATAATCTTGAGCCAATAATTCTTTACCCATTTCAGTCTGCCCAAAACTTGATGAAACAATGCGGTCTTTCTCGTATGGAGATAAATTTACCCAAAGGTCTTTTTCAGGGGTAGTTAGGGCAGCAAGAAAATATTTAATTAATCGTTTTGATTCTGACAACAATCGTTGTTTTTGCAGTGCACTGTTGTCATTCCGACCCCCAGTAGGGGTGTCGGAAATCACAAAATCAAATTTGAATGGATTGTCTTTATACACCTTCATGCCGCGAATAACCTGGGGAGAAAACGAAGGACTTAGCGAAACCATAGATCCAGACGCTGGTAGGAATGCGACGTCAGCCTGGACATGTTGTGTATAAATACTATTAAAGAAAAAAGCAACCCCTACAGTACACAACACGATCTTCCTGTAAAAGCCATTTATCGTCATATTGACGCCTTCACCGTCAGCAAAGCCTGTATTTTAAATAAGTTTCCCTTATTTAAAGTATGCCATATATATAGACGTAAACAAGGCCTGAAGGAGTTCTTTGGGAAAGCGGTTTCTGGGACTTAAATAACGCGGTCATTCCCGCCATCGACGGGAATCTGAGCGCCAGTGGTTTTACTGAAGGCTGGGCCGATTAATGCAGAAATTAAATGCGCGACATCTTTCGAAGTGATTTCAACTTTAAGGATATTATTAATTTTATATTCTTCAACGGACAGGCCATAACTTTTAGCTCTCTTTTCAAGGACATCCTTAGTCCATATGCCTGTATCAAAGACCTGATTGGGATGAATCACATTGACGCGGATACCTTTGGGCCCTAATTCTAAGGCAGCAACGCGGGCTAATTGAGTAAGTCCTGCTTTTGCAACTGAGTACGCGGATGCTCCGGGCCCGGGCGCTGGAACATTCTTAGAACCCACAATAATAAAAGTTGCATCAATACCAAAACATAAATATTTAACCGCAGTCGACATCAGACGCTGATGGCTAGTTAAATTGATCGCAACACTTTTGTCCCATGTGGATGAATTCATGTCAGCGATATTCTCACTGGAGGGAAAAATACCCGCATTACTGACGACAATATCTAGTCCGCCAAAATGCTTAACAGTTTCATCAACGGCATTGATTATATCTTTATCCTTGGTGACATCACAAATAATACCTAAGACATTCGGTGAATTAAACTGTGTCCTAATATCAGGACGAATATCTAGCGCGGCAACATGAGCTCCTTCGGCCAGTAAAACCTCAACACAGGATCGGCCAATACCGCTTGATGCTCCCGTCACTAAAGCAATTTTACCTTGGCAGTTTAAAGGCTTATTGCCTTTTGAAAGCTTAGCTTGCTCAAGCTCCCAATACTCCATCTCAAAAATATCTTTCTCCGACAAAACCTTCCACCCTCCCAATTTCTCTGCAACTTGAATGGCTTCAATGGTGTGATCAATAATATCAGACGTAATGCGTGCTTCTTTTAAACTGCGGCCAAAACTCACCAGTCCTTGACCAGGCCAAACAGCCCAACGCGGTGCTAAATCCAGGCATTTTAGTTTCCCGTCAGTATTACGGTCAAAATAGGATTTATAATTCTTTGCATACCTCTGGACATCTTGAGCTATCTCTTTACCAATCACCACGGGAATCGGCTTGGTGCGGATCACATGGTCGGGAGTCAAAGTTCCCTGCGTAGCGATTTCCTTAACATTAGTTAAATTAGCGAATCCAAGCGACCGCTGATCTTCTTTTAAAAGGGCCACAACAGCGCCACCCTGTATTCTCGAAACCGCCTGACGCAAAGCAGATAAACCAATTAAATTAAGCATCGATGGCTTAGCTCTCGCGAAAGAAACTTTTTGCGCCTTAATATATTTTTCAGCCTTAGTAACTAAATGAATATGTTTTTCATATGACAATTGAGCTGTATCCGCAAAGGTGAACAACCCATGATTCAATAACAGAATACCTTCGTATCTCTTCCAATCTATGTTTCGGGTTAATTCATAAACCCGTCTTGCCAGCACAAAACCAGGCATTACATAAGGCACAATTAAAACTTTATCGCCATATACAGCCTTGACATGTTTAAGACCGTCTGGCGTGTTAGTAAGTGACACAATCGCATCCGCGTGAGAATGATCGACAAACTTATAGGGGATAATGGCATGTAAAATTGCTTCCACTGACGGATTTGGCGCGTTTGGATTAAGCATAGCCGCGCGCTGCTCGCGCACCATATCCGTATCAGATAAACTTTTAATGGCAGCCATCTTAAGCAGAACATCCATCTTAACCGCCGCAAAACCTTGGGCTTCAATCGTCGCTAAATCCCAACCGCTGCCTTTAATATATAAGATATCTTTGGTCTCTCCGAAAAAGTCTTTAACTTGAGCTTTTACCGATGTATTCCCCCCACCATGAAGAACAAGTGACGTTTCCCTCCCTAATAAGCGGGACGTATAAACGCGCAATTTTAAATCATCATTACCACATGCTTTTGCTTCCCTATCATTCCACGCGCTTTTCATTGATTTTTAATCCAATCCTTAGCTTCATTACTCGCCTGAGATTTCTTCTTTAAAACAATATACTGGTCATTTTTCTTATAAAGCTCCTGCCGGAATTTCTTAACATCAGCATAACGTTGCGGTTCAATCCTAGCCCGTTTCAATCGATAGGTTGTATTAACCGTAACCTTATCCCCTGCATTCGCGTAATCCGCGCTAATAGACGCAAAATCAATCTCAAGTTTATAATTCGAAGGGACAAAATCTACATTAAATCCATCAGGAACATGATAGACATTGGTATTCTTGATTAAATAATTATTTGAAAAAAAGATAGGAAAGACGCGATCCTTGGCCGCAAATTCAGGAATATCTCCTTGGTCCGCTTCTTTGAGTAAAAGCATATCATTGACAATCGGATACGCGGTTGGCGATTGGTATTTCAATTCAAACTCAAGTGGCCCATAACGGTTTTCCAAACCTTTCACGTCATGCGATAACATGGTTCCACCTTGAGCAAAATTTGCTTCCAATCCTTCAAAAA
>CAZCHB010000144.1:0-5227 GCA_964498235.1 uncultured Planctomycetales bacterium | reverse complement strand
TTTCTTCACACGGTCTTGGTCAGCATTCTTACGGTCAATTTTGTTTAACGCCACGACAATTGGAACATTCGCGGCACGGGCATGGTCAATGGCTTCTTCGGTCTGCGGCATAATCCCCTCATCCGCCGCGACAACCAGAACAACCAAGTCTGTAATATGTGCCCCTCGGGAACGCATCGCAGTAAATGCTTCGTGGCCTGGCGTATCTAAAAATGTAATCCTGCCTTTAGGCGTATCAACGGCATAAGCACCGATATGCTGAGTAATCCCGCCATGCTCCCCTTGGGCAACTTTCGCAGAACGGATTCGGTCAAGCAAGGATGTTTTACCATGATCAACATGCCCCATAAAGGTCACCACCGGCGCACGGGGCTTCAGGGATGAGGGGTCATCTTTTTCCTGAATATGCAAATCAACAATCTCTTCTTCTTTGGATTTAGTCTTAAGTACATTGACATTAAAAGAAGCGGCCAGCTTGTTAACCAAATCTTCACCGAGATTCTGATTAATATTCGCAAAAACACCCATATCCAGCAAACGCTTAAGAACCACATTCATTTTCTGGTTGACCCTAACGGCAAAATCTTTAACCGTAATCGGTATAGGAATTTCAATATCCTGCATCACGCCGGGCGTTAGCTGAACTTCTTCCTGCGCCCCTGCAATAGTAGACGAAGGCTTATGGTCACGGTTAGCTGAAGAAAAATCACCATCTTTGCGGCGCTTCTTTGCTAACGGTTTGACACTGACAAATGGTTCATCAGAATGTAATTTTTTCTTCACCGGTTCAAATGGGGCAACGGCCGGCAGTACAATCTTGGAGACATCAACCTTAGGTGTTTCTGGTTTGGGATCAGGCTGTTTAACCACGCCGAACCTGGGATCCTCGAGTACAACCTTAGGCTCCGGCGGTTTAGGCGCTGCCGCGGGTTTAACTGGAATCGGCGCAGGAGCAGGTGTGACTTTCTTAGGAAGGTCAACCGGCTTAACCAAAGGACCAGATTTGGCAACGATAATTTTCTCGACAACCGCTTCCTTCTTAGAAGCTTTCTTAACTGTTTTTGCCGTCTTAGAAGGCTTTTTATCAGCAACGGGTTCCTCATCATCCCGCTCCAAGGCTGTTTTCTTCTTCACAACCTTTGGCTCTGCTTTCGATGACGATCTCACCGTCTTTTTCACAACCTTCTTAGGTGCGGGGGCTTCATCAACAACATGTTTGCCGATGCCTTCATCAGCTAAAGCATCCCGCAATACCATCTCGACTCCCGCGGTTATCTCTGTCCCGTCCTTAGAACGCAATTTTAAGACTTTAAGTTTCTCGGTAATGAATTCCGTCGTAATTTTTAATTCTTTAGCTAAATCGGCAATACGCATATATTAATCCCTTTTAGGTTAAGAGTCTTCCTCTTCTTGGGCTCCATCTTCATCACCCGGTGTTGTATCTGTCTTTGCTGTAACGCCGCCATCTTCTGCTGTCGCGCTCTTATGTTTTTCTTCCCATTGCTTGGCAGAATAAATATCTAATTCCCATCCAACCAACTTACTGGCTAAGCGGACATTTTGCCCGTATTTACCGATAGCCAAGGACAATTGATCTTCATCAACAATGATATTAACACGCTTCTCATCACTAATTAACTGCATCTGTGAAATTTCTGCAGGTGACAAAGCGGCTTGGATATATTCCTTGATATCATCTGAATAACGGACAATATCAATTTTCTCTCCGTGTAATTCCATCACAATATTCTTAACCCTCGACCCGCGCATCCCAACACAAGCGCCCACACAGTCAATCTTTTCATCTTTAGAGTACACGGCAATCTTAGTACGTTCGCCCGGGTCACGGGCAATAGCCTTGACTTCAATAATACCTTCATAGATTTCCGGCACTTCCAATTCAAAAAGACGTTTAACAAAATTTGGATTGGCACGGGATAAGATAATCTGCGGGCCTCGTATTTCTTTTCTTACCTCCAAAAGATAAGCACGGATCCGTTCGCCCTGACGGAATTCTTCCTTCCCTGATTGCTCACTTCGAGGAATCAACGCTTCTGTTTTTCCAAGGTCAACAACAATATTGCCGCGCTCAAAACGATAGACTGAACCGCTGATAATTTGACCTAACCGCGCGTTATATTCATTATAAACTACATCCTTTTCTGCCTCACGGATCTTTTGGATAACAACTTGCTTGGCGGTTTGGGCGGCAATACGGCCAAACTCACTGGAATGAATTTCCTGATCACCGGCAAACGCAGTTAATTTTCCCGTCCTGCGGTCCAAGACAACAGTCACATCTACTTCCTTATCAACCGTCCATATTTTTTTCGCCGCTGAGGCCACGGCTGTTTCAACAGCAGTAATCAAGGTCTCCTTATCAATACCTTTATCACGTTCTAATTGTTCTAAAATTGCCAATAACTCACTATCCATAACACTCCCCTTTAAATAACCAACATTGCCTTAATAATTTGACTAAACAAAATAGTCACTTCTTTTTTTTTATTCGATAAAACATGTACTGAATCTTTATTGACCCCCAGCACCTGACCCGTTAATTCTTTTTTTCCTTCAATAGCTTCATTTAATAAAAAACGGACGCTTTGGTTTAAATTACGCTTGAAATCCTTATCAGTAACCAAAGGACGGTCTAAACCCGGCGACGATACTTCAACTGAAAAATCTTCCCCCAAAAAACCATCTGCCTCAACCGCTTCAACAATGCCGCGGTTTAAACGCGCACACTCTTCAATATTAATGCCCCCTGCTGGTTTATCTACAATCAGTTCAAGACGGATTTCAGCATTCAACCCGACTATTTTTAACTCCACTAATTCAATGCCGGCCTTTTTCAGCAGCGGCTGTACCAATACGTCCGCCTTAGAACCAACCGCTTGAAGATCTACTTGCATAACTTCAACATCTCTTCTTTCAATTTATCCTTATCTACCACCGTCACCAAACCAGTTCTGCGTTCTTTAATCTCAACCTGATTCTGCGCCAACATACGTTTGCCGATGATAACCCTGTAAGGAATGCCGATCAAATCCGCGTCATTAAACTTTCGCCCAGCACTTTCATCCCGATCATCTAGAAGCACATCCAGTCCGGATGCTTTTAATTCTTGGTAATACTGTTGAGCTAACTGCATGGCCGCAGGGTCATTGGCTTGAACAGGCAGAACTTCGACATCAAAAGGCGCTACCCCTTTGGGCCAGATGATACCGCCCGCGTCATTATTTAATTCAATAATGGCCGCTAATAAACGGCTGACGCCAATCCCGTAGCAGCCCATAATGATCGGTTTTTGCTTACCATCCTCGTCTAGGAAAACAGCCCCCAACGCCTCACTGTATTTTGTCCCCAGCTGGAAAATATGCCCCAGCTCAATAGCTACCTTACGTTCCCACGCCTCACCTTGAGGCGCCTGTCCTTCCTCATCCTTAATAACTTGACCGTTGTCTTTATTGACCCATACAGCATCTTCACCTATCGGAGCCGCCGCTAAAAATTCATGCGACACCTTCCCGCCCATAGCCCCGCTGTCAGCCGAAACCACCAACACATCTAATCCACAGCGTTTGAATATTCTTTTATACGCTTCCAGCTGCAAATCGTAATTAACAGACAGACTCTCCGGAGTTCGGTCAAAGCTATAGGCATCCTTCATAATAAATTCACAGGCACGGACGATCCCATAGCGGGTGCGCAATTCGTCGCGGAATTTTGTCTGGATCTGATACAATGTTATCGGCAATTGACGGTAACTTTGAATAAAATCTTTGGCAATCGTCGTAATAATTTCTTCATGTGTCGGCCCTAAACACATTTTACGGCCCTTTTTATCATCAAAAGTAATCATGATATCTTTAAGCGTCACATCCCGCCCGGTTTTCTTCCAAATATCGATTGGATGCAGTGCCGGCATTAACAACTCGCAGGCGCCGATAGCATCCATCTCTTCACGGATAATATCCTGCACCTTAGTCAGCACCCTGTGGCCTAGCGGTAAATAAGAATACACGCCGGATGTTAGCATATGCACAAGCCCCGCACGTAAAGACAACTGATGACTAATTGCCTCGGTACCAATGGGAACTTCTTTGATCGTCGGTAAGAAATATTTTGACCAGTACATATTAACCCTCGAAAAATCCCGGCAATAAGACATTGCGTTTAATAAATTTATCATAGCATGAAGGTTTCCTCTTACTCATGCTCCAATCTCCAACCACATTATTCTGCCCATCAATACGCTCTTGTTTAAACACAAAGATATCTTCCAAAGAAATATTGCCGCTTTCTTTTTCAAATCTTAAATCAGTTATATTTGAAACCCTCCTGACACCATCTAGAAACAACTCCACATAAACAATCAGGTCGATAGATCCGGCAATTTGCCGCTGGATTTGATCGCCGCTCAAACGAATTCCGGACATCAACATCATCGTCACCATTCGATTAAAACATTCCTGGGAGGAATCCGCGTGCACAATGGCTAACGAACCGGCATGGCCAGAACTAATGGATTGGACTAAATCTAAAATTTCCTGCCCTCGGATTTCTCCAATAATGATGCGGTCTGGACGCATGCGCAGAGAGTTGATAAATAAATCCCTAATGCCAACTTCCCCCTTACCTTCAATGTTAGGGCCTTTAGCCTGGAGAGAAACAACATGTTCCTGCATCAAACGAAGTTCAGACGTATCCTCAATCGTAATGATACGTTCATGTTCCGGGATATGCTGAGACAACACATTTAATAAGGTTGTTTTGCCGCTACCGGTAGAACCACAAAACACGATATTAAGCTTGGCTTTAATCGCAGCTATTAAAAACGCGGCCATTTGCTTATTTAAAGAACGCCGCTCTATCAAATCATCAAGTGTTGAGAGATCTCTTGAGAATTTACGGATCGTCATAATAGGGCCGTTCATTGAACACGGAGGCAGGATAACATTAACCCGGGATCCGTCAGCCATTGAGAAATCCACATAAGGTGAACTTTCATCAACCCTGCGGCTGGTTGAAGCCGCGGCAAGAATCTTTTGTATTGTATGCATCAACGCTGGATTATCAATAAATTCAATATCAGTCTTTAATATCTTACCTTCCTTCTGAATATAAACAGCTTTGTGCCCATTGACCATGATTTCAGATACCGCGGGATCTTCAACCAAGGAACGCAAAGGCCCTAAACTCACACTACCGCTGACCAATTCCC
>CAZCHB010000143.1:0-5256 GCA_964498235.1 uncultured Planctomycetales bacterium | reverse complement strand
CCGAGATAGATCAGGAAGAAGAGCGCGGGCCTGAAAAGCCTGGCGTCGACAGTGCAAGTCTGTCTCTCGGCACTTTCCTCATCTTGCGCTGGTCTACATCATGCTGGCGTAGCTCAGTTGGTAGAGCAGCGCATTCGTAATGCGCAGGTCGTCAGTTCAATCCTGACCGCCAGCTTAAAATATTCCTAAAAATTAATTTGGTCTCAACCGTCCACAGTCAAAGCAATAGGGCCTTTTGAGCAGGCCACCAGTTCAACTCTGGTCGTCAGCTTTATAAAATCCTTAAGCGAGATAGTTCTGACAGGTTGCCGAGCAAGCAATAGGGCAATTTGCGCAGGTCGTCAGTTTCCGCCAAAGGCGGATCCGCCGTGGCGGTCAATCCTGACCGCCAGCTTAGAATATCCCTAAAAATTAATTTGGTCTCAACCTTCCACAGTCAAAGCAATAGGGTCTTTTGAGATTTATTAAATTACTCTTCCTTTTTGTTTATTCCTCATTAGAATAATAGACATGCGTAACGTCCTTCTGCCTTTCTTGTTTTTATTTTCTATTCCGTCGGTATTTGCGGCGCAGGATCGTGATCTTATTATTTCTCGTCAATTAGATTGTGTCGATTATAATCAGTCTAATCAGCCTGTTACGTGGTCGGACGTTTGTTATATGGGGACGCGTGATGATCACGCTAAAGTCGTAACTGCCGCATTGGATGAGTATGAAGCGCCGCGCACACAAGAAGCCCTGGTTCCAAGCTCATCGACGCAAGATCAGATGCCTTCTAAATTAGATACTAAAAAGTACAATACTTTCTTAGACGCGCCTGATTTTGTTAAGCAAAAGCTGGATCCCCGCCATACGCATACCTTTGATTTAAGCGCGGAAACCTACTATTATAGGTATCATGAAACAATCCCTATAGATGTTCGTGGTACGATGATAGGATATAATGCTTCGTATTACTATCGTCCTGCTGATGATAATATTCTCAATAATGCGTTCACTAATAGCTACGGGATTGAATATCGTTTTGCCACAGGTAAGCTTGATTATAAAGGGTCAGGCACCATTAATGATAAGCGTAATGATAATTGGGAATTGAGAGGATTAATTGGTAAAGATTTCTTATTAGGAGATAGATCGTTAGTCACGCCATACTTTGGTTTTGGATTTCGATATCTTTTTGATGATGGAAAAGACCGGATTTCTTCGACGAATGCGGTTGCTTATGACCGCACATCGCATTATTATTATCTGCCTTTAGGGTTTACGGTCACGCTTCCTGATGGGAATTGGACAACTGTTCTTAATTTAGAGTATGACTGGTTTCTAAATGGATATCAATTTACCAATCTAAGCGATGTTAATCCTTATCTAGGAGGAGATTTATATTCGGATATTAAGAATAAACAGGAAAATGGCCATGGTTTCCGAGGGTCGCTTAAATTTCAGTATGCCTACCAACGAGTGAATTTCTTTGTGGAGCCGTTTATCCGTTTTTGGAATATTGATGATTCAGAAATAAAGACTATCACAATTGGTGGAACTGGCCCCAATTCCGGATCTCCAATATCATTACTCGAACCACGTAATTGGACTATGGAGCTTGGTTCTAAATTCGGCTTACAGTTTTAAATCTATTCTTGACAAAACGCAGTTATCCATATATACTTGAATCGTTTTAACAGGATTTTAATAATTTCTGCGGCTTGGCAAGGTTGTCAAGCGTAATAAGCAGATAAATTGGACATAGGTGCCCAATGACTCGCAAGAGACATTGGGCTTTTTTATTGGACGAAGTCGCCCAATTTTTCCCTAACGACAGGGGAAGAATTGGGCTTTTTGTGTTTAATAGATAAGGAAACTATTATGTTACATGTAGTTACAAAAATTTCAAAGAAATACCCTCTAATTCGCGCAGTGCTATTATTAGGGTTTAGCCTGCAAATGGTTGGTATGCCAAGTGCCGAAGCGCAGATTGCCTTACCCGCTCCTGGAACAATGGTTAGTTTCAGCACAAGCTTTACTCAAGCTAGCATTAAAGGAATAGTCGTCTATCCGCGTGACCCTTTTAAATTAGACTTTATTTTAGATCAGGGCGATAAGCCGATGGGAAATAATGAGTTACAAAAAGAGAGCCAGAAATTGGTTGAATATTTTTTAGCAGCATTGACCACGCCCCAGAAAGATATTTGGGTTAATTTATCCCCCTACGAGCGTGAACGTATTGTACCCAATGATTTTGGAAAAACAGTGATGGGCCAGGATTTATTGGCCCAAGATTATTTACTTAAGCAAATTATGGCAACTGCTCTATATCCTCAGCGGGAGTTAGGCCAAGCCTTTTGGGCCAAAATATATAAAGAAGCTCAGGATAAATTCGGCACCAGCAATATCAAGGTTGATACGTTTAATAAGGTGTGGGTCGTACCGAATAAGGCGGTGGTTTATAAAAACGCCAAAATGAATACGGTGATGATTACTGAAGCGACGTTGAAAGTGATGTTGGAACAAGATTATACGGCCATGAAAGCAGCAGGGCCTGCCCCTGCTGCACCGACTGCTTTGGCATCACAGATTATTAAAGCCATCGTCATTCCAGCTCTTGAGAAAGAAGTTAATGAAGGTAAGAATTTTTCACCTCTGCGCCAAGTGTACCATTCTTTAATATTAGCTAAATGGTTTAAAGAGAGTTTAACGCAAAATGTATTGTCAAAAGGATATGCCAACCGTAACAAGGTTGAAGGTGTTAAAGGCGTTGATGAAGCATTGACCCAAAAGATATACGGTCAATACTTAAAAGCTTACCGCAAGGGTGTGTTTAATTTTATTGAGGAAGATATTGATCCCGTAACGTTACAAGTAATTCCTCGCAAATATTTTTCCGGCGGATTTATGGGGGG
The DNA here is from genome assembly GCA_964498235.1 of uncultured Planctomycetales bacterium. GTDB lineage: Bacteria > Omnitrophota > Gorgyraeia > Zapsychrales > Fredricksoniimonadaceae > JACQQW01. The sequence goes on along the minus strand of CAZCHB010000143.1, from coordinate 2,359 downwards.
CGATTTCATGGTTGAGGAAACAACAGCTCAGTCTAAAGCCATGTTAAGCGGATTTTTGAAACGATCAATGCTAAAAGTTATGGTTGTCTTAAGTTTAATATCGCCTTGGAATATGGTTTATGCCCAAGGAGGGGGTGAAGGGGCGGCAGTCATTGAATCTTTCCCTAGAGCTTTAACCCCGGCACCAGCTGGAGGAGGTATATCTATACCAGTAAACAGCGCAGATGTTTTAAATACTATAGGAGCAACAGTTAATGGGGGGGGAGATCCGCGGGCGGCAGCACAGGCCTTTAAGAATATGAATTATTTTGATGCAGTAGCGGCACAATACGCGGCACAGATTTTAAGATTGTCCAGCGGAAGCGGTGCGGACGCCTCCATTGGCGTTTCATTTTCTTTTCCCTGGGGGATAACTATTGAAGGGTTGGGATCCAGTTTAGCGGCAGGTATCAATGCATTAAAAGCACAGAGTAATGTGGGTAATTCAACTTTGCGGATGCAAGCGGCTGCTTATCTTGCACGGTTTGCGCCGCAGTTAAGTGATTCAAGCATCTTTGAAATGGTGTTTGCAAGAGGCTCTTGGGAATCATTGACAAATAATAATGAAAAAGACTCGATGGTTAGAGCGGCTAAATTAGTGGCTTTAACCTCTATTTTAAAAGCTGGACGTGAAACCCGTTGGAGCAATGGCATCACGGGGATGGATTTTGTAGAAGAATCTTTAAAATCACCAAATCCGATTGAACGCATGGCAGCGATTGCATTTTTGCAAGCGGTACGTACTGGGGATTTAGATAGGCGGTATCAAGGTTTGATTATTGAAGCAATTGGCAAGGCTAATCTTCCTGAATTATCTGGCGCTGCAAGTGCTGCTCGTAAACAAGAGATGGCAACGGCCGTTGCACCGTTGATACAGCGGTTTAAGGAACTTTTTGCCAATAAGGCTGAAGCTGAGAATTATGTAGGATTTAATAACTGGTATTTGCAAATGAAAACTATCATGGCAAGCATTGTTGAATTAAGCCAGGAGAATCAAGAATTATTGATTCAGGCGTTAAGAACATTGTCCGATAACTTGACGGCGGCAGATGCGACAGAAGTGGTGAATTCAGTTTATTTAGGAACCTTATATGAGAATGCTCGCCGAGGCGGTGTACAAGCGCAGTTGTATATCGAAGAACTTAATCGATTTAGGGCTATGGCAGGGCTATCGCCGGTTCCAGCGGTGGGAATAAGTTTTGGACGCCCCAATGATATAGTTTCTGCCCTTAGAAACTTAAGCAACGGCATAAATCCGGCAGAGAACGCAAGGATAGTGGTTGAGGATGGCGGACCTGCGTATACCTCAGCATTAATCAGTGTTTTAAGATTATCACCAAATTCCGATACGGTGGTTGCAATCCTTAAGAGTTTTAAATTGGCTAATGATAATGGAGCGTTTGGCCGTAGCGGTGTTATCGAGCAATCGATCATAAGGATTATTGACTCAAATGATCCTTTTGATTCCATGCCTATTGATATGATTGAGGGCTTAGTTCAATCGGGGATTGCGGTATCAACTGGTGTTGTACGAAAATTAGTCAGTTATACGTTAAGACAGACAAACACAGTCAGCAGTTCGGTTAACCTTGGCCAATCAATGTCACAGCAGACAATAATAAATATAGCCCGAATTATTAATAATTCAGGAAGGGCAGATGAAGCTAGGAGATTTATCAATACTGTGCCTAAAGGAATGGAAGCGGGATCAAACGGAGCAAGATTATTAGTTATGTTAGCACACACTGGCCGTACATCTGTGACAGCAGGAGGGGTTGGTGCGCCGGTCTTTCTAGAAAACAGCTACGGTTGGCAAGGAGCTGAAAAAGCTTTCTTAGCCTACGTTGAATCCGGCACTAATCTTCAGAATGCCATTAACAGTCTCAAGAATGCGGACAGCACCTATAGGTCAGCTTCAGATCCATCTGCTGGACGGGCTATTATGGAGAAAATTTCTAAAGAACCGCGGTTTCAGTCATCTGAGCATAAAAAGCGTATGGCCGATGTTTTTGCCGGGATTGGCGATATTGGTTTTGATTTTCTCGTTGGCCTGTTGAATTCGGGATATCTTGATGTTGATTTGTATGTCCTGGACTTGCTTGGCAAATCAGGGGCGAAACAAAGAGCAACGGCAGCAGATGCGATTCTGGGCACATTTATTTTTTGGTTAGAGAAGCGCAGTTTAGAGAATCCCCAGTCGCGAGCGGCCCTTGATCAAATAACGGAAAAGATAGTTACGGTCGGGCGCATCCTTGGTGTTGAAGAAATGAAAAAAGCCATCGGGCTTAAATTAAATGTGTCCGGTCCTATTAATCATTTA
>CAZCHB010000142.1:2911-5285 GCA_964498235.1 uncultured Planctomycetales bacterium | reverse complement strand
TAAATTCCTGATAATTCTTTAAACGCGCTTCCACCGGAATCTTTTTATAATCCTGCCGGTCATATTTCATGAAACCTTTAATGTCGCCCATAATTATTTCCCTGCTTTCACTGTAACACCGGCACCAGCCTTAATTGTTTCCGCTTCTTCTAGTACTCGACGATAATCTCGCGGATACACCTTAATAAACTGCGGCAAGGCGCTGTCCCAATTCTTCAATATGCCCTGCGCCACAGCGCTGTCTGTGATGTCATAATGCTGTTGGATAAGGCCTTTAAGCTCAAGAATGTCCTTTGTCTCCTTGACGGGGAATAAATCAACCATACCCATGTTGCAGTTCTTGCTGAAATTATTATTTTTATCCCAAATATAGGCAATTCCGCCGGACATCCCCGCGGCAAAATTCCGCCCCGTCGGCCCCAGGACAACCACGCGGCCGCCGGTCATGTATTCACAGCCATGGTCACCGATACCTTCAACCACCGCACTAGCACCGGAATTACGCACCGCGAAACGCTCACCGGCGAGCCCCCTAAAGAAAACTTCACCTAAAATAGCACCGTAGAGCACGACATTCCCGACAATCATGTTTTCTTCCGCGGTAAATTTTGAAGATTTAGGCGGATAAATAATTATACGGCCGCCGGATAACCCTTTGCCCACGTAATCATTACCTTCACCCTCTAAGGTAAAGGTCACCCCGTGAGAGAGAAACGCCCCAAAGCTTTGCCCCGCAGAACCGTTAAGCTTAATCTGTATCGTGTCTTTAGGCAATCCAGCTAACCCGTACTTACGGGCAATCACCGACGATAACATTGTTCCAACCGTACGGTTTGTATTCTTGATCTCACTGTCAAAACGCACCGGTGTTTTATTCTCAATCGCCTCTTTAGAACGCTCAATTAATTTATTATCCAAAGCCTTCTGCAAATCATGATCCTGCGTCGAGGCATGCCTAATTGCCGTTCCCTTGGGCACGTCCGCTTTATGGAGGATATTTGTCAAATCAATACCTTTAGCCTTCCAATGGTCGATCGTATCCTTGGTGTCTAACATGTCCACGCGCCCGACCATGTCTTCAAACTTACGGAAACCTAACTCCGCCATGATCTCGCGCACTTCCTCGGCGATAAAGGTAAAGAAATTGATCACATGCTCCGGTTTGCCTTCAAATTTCTTGCGAAGCTGGGGATCCTGTGTTGCCACACCAACGGAACATGTATTTAAATGGCACTTGCGAAGCAAGATACAGCCCATGGTCACCAAGGCCGTCGTCGAAAAACCAAATTCATCGGCACCTAACATGGCGGCAATGGCCACATCGCGCCCGGTCTTTAATTGCCCATCGGTCTGCACGCGGATACGGCCGCGCAAATCGTTCATCACCAACACTTGCTGTGTTTCCGCAATGCCAAGCTCCATCGGCAGGCCAGCATGTTTGATGGATGTCTGGGGAGAGGCGCCGGTACCGCCTTCATAACCAGAAATCAGCACGTGGTCAGCTTTGCCCTTAGATACGCCGGCCGCGACGGTGCCGACACCGACTTCAGAGACTAATTTAACGGAAACCATCGCTTGAGGATTGGCATTTTTTAAATCATGGATTAACTGTGCCAAATCTTCAATGGAATAAATATCATGGTGCGGTGGCGGGGAAATAAGCCCAACCCCCGGCGTCGTATAACGGGTTTTAGCAATTTCTTTAGACACCTTGTGTCCGGGTAATTGGCCGCCTTCACCGGGCTTCGCGCCCTGCGCCATCTTAATTTGCAATTGGTCGGCATTCACTAAATACTCAATAGTCACCCCAAAACGTCCTTGGGCGACCTGCTTGATACGGCTGCGCTTAGAGTCGCCGTTGGCTTCCTTTTTAAAACGCGCCGGGTCTTCGCCGCCCTCGCCAGTATTTGAAAAACCGCCCAAACGGTTCATGGCAATCCCCAAGGTTTCATGCGCCTCTTTAGAAATTGACCCATAGCTCATCGCCCCGGTTGCAAAACGCTTGACGATTTCACTGGCGGGTTCCACTTCCGACAAAGGAATAGGATGTCCGGCCTTAAATTTCAACAGCCCGCGGATATTAGCAATCGCACGGGTTTGCTCATTGACCGCTTTTGAAAATTGCTTAAAAATCGGATAACTGCCCGAACGCGTGGAGTGCTGTAAAAGCGCGATGGTCGTCGGATTTAACTGATGATATTCTCCTTCTTTGCGCCACGCATAATCCCCGCCTTCTTCAAGCATGGTGTCATTGCTTTGGAAAACCGGATAACCAACCGCATGACGCTTCAACGTTTCTTCCGCGACTACCTCAAGTCCAATCCCGCCGATCCGCGAAGGCGTGGCCGTAAAATATTTCTCTATAAAACCATCG
>CAZCHB010000142.1:0-2901 GCA_964498235.1 uncultured Planctomycetales bacterium | reverse complement strand
ATGGTGGAAATCCCCATCTTTGAAATAATTTTATACAGCCCCTTATGGCAAGCCTTTAAAAAATTCTTTTCCGCATCCTTAAAAGCAATCTTCTCGCCTAACTGGTCATTGTCAATCAAAGCTTCAATCGACTCAAAAGCCAAATACGGATTTACGGCGTTTGCGCCATAGCCGATCAGCACGGCAAAATGATGCAGTTCACGGGCCTCGCCTGTTTCAACGACGATGGAAGCCTTGGTGCGCGTGCCTTGGGCCGTCAAATGATGGTGCAGTCCAGCGCAAGCTAAGAGTGAAGGGATAGGTGCCTGTTTAGCATTCACGGCCCGGTCAGACAAAATAAAAATACTCACACCTTCATTAATGGCTTGGTCAGCTTTCTTAAATATTGCTGTCAACGCCGCTTCTAAACCCTTGGCGCCTTCGTCTTTCTTAAAAACAATTGGAATGGTCGCCGATTTAAGGCTTCCCGCGTTAACATGGGCGATTTTTTCTAATTCTTCATTGGTTAAGATCGGACGCTGGATCCAAAGACGGTGCGCATGCCCTGCTGATTCAGCAAGCAGATTGCCCTCAGGTCCAAGCATCATATCCTCAGCCATAATAATTTCTTCACGGATCGCATCAATGGGAGGATTTGTCACCTGAGCGAATAATTGCTGGAAATAATCAAAAAGAAGCTTTGGCTTTTCTGACAATACCGCCAAAGGCACGTCAGTCCCCATTGACCCCGTAGCCTCTTCGCCTAAAGCCATCGGAGCTAAAATAATCTTCAAGTCTTCCAAGGTATACCCGAAAGCCCGCTGGCGCTCAAGCAGGGTTTTCTCAACCAAGCCTGCTACTTTTTTAGGTTTGGGCAGGGAACGTAAATCTACAATATTTTCTTTAAGCCACTGGCCATAAGGCTGTGCCGTCGTGATTTGGTCTTTTAATTCTTTATCGTCGATAATCCGGCCTTCTTTGGTGTCGACTAAAAACATTTTCCCCGGCTGTAAGCGGCCTTTTTTCAAAATTTTATCGGGAGCAACCGGCAATACGCCCGCTTCAGAGGCCATAATGACAACATCATCACAGGTCACCACATAACGGCAGGGACGCAAACCGTTGCGGTCAAGCACTGCGCCCATATACCGGCCGTCGGAAAATGCAATGGCCGCCGGGCCGTCCCATGGTTCCATGAAACAGGAATGAAATTCATAAAATGCCTTTTTAACCGGATCCATTTCCTGATGCCCGCTCCATGCCTCAGGGATCATCATCATCATGGCATGGGGCAAAGAGCGTCCGGAAAGCACCAGCATCTCCAACACATTATCAAAAGTCGCGGTATCTGAGCCGTGAGGGACAACAATAGGCAAAACTTTCTTCAGGTCATCACCAAACTTATCAGAAATAAATTGCTTTTCTCGGGCATGCATCCAATTGATGTTGCCGCGCAAGGTATTGATCTCACCATTATGCGCCACATAACGGTAAGGATGCGCCAGCGACCAGCTTGGGAAGGTATTGGTTGAATACCGTGAATGGATCAAGGCGATCGCGCTGGTTAAATTCTCATCAGCCAAATCTAAAAAGAAACGGTCCACCTGTTCAGACATCAGCTGTCCTTTATAAACCAAGGTGCGGCTGTTAAGGGAACAAAAATAATAATAATTCTTCTGTGAGAGCGTTGAGGTGGATGTCTTATACCATAAACGCTTACGGATCACGTATAATTTGCGGTCAAAATCTTCTTGGGCGGTGTTCTTGCCGCGGGCAATGAACAATTGCTTAAATTCCGGCATCACGGAACGGGCCACGCGGCCGACGGAATTAGGGTCGTGCGGCACCGAACGCCAGCCGATAAGCTTTTGGCCTTCTTCATGGATGATATGCTCAGTCCACTGTTCAATAGTATTACGGTCTTCAAGAGAGGGCGGTAAAAAAACCAACCCGCAGGAATAATCCCCCTCGGGAGGCAGGACAATATCCAGATATTGCATTTCCCGGCGTAAAAACGCATCGGGCATTTGAATCATGATGCCGGCGCCATCCCCGGTTTCCGGGTCACAACCGCAGGCCCCGCGGTGAGTCAGGTTCTCAAGGATTTGGATCCCTTGACGGACAATGTCGTGGGATTTCTTGCCTTTAATATTGACAATAAAACCAACCCCGCAAGCATCATGTTCAAACTGCGGATCATACAGGCCTTGTTTCGGCGGATAGCTCATGGTGCATTAATCTTTCGTTAGGGTCAAAATCAATTGATATTTAACCAGTTAAGACAATAAGAACCTGTTTAAGAAGTGGTTATTTTATATGTTTTTATTCTAAAATGCAATGGAAAATTAGGGAGGACTATGCCTGAAAACGGTACTTCAGAATGGGCCAATACATCTCAATTGCCGTGCGCCAATTGATCTTTTTACCCTCTTGACGCGTGCGAGCCTGATAAGAAATAGGGACCTCTTTAATAGTCTCGTTCTTCTTAATCAATTTAACTGTAAGTTCAGTTTCAAAAGCAAAATTACGCGAAGTAATGCTGATCCCTTTAATGGCATCGCGGGTAAAAACTTTATAGCAGGTATTAATATCGGTCATCTTAATCCCCCACAAAAGGGAAAACGTCCAATTTGACACCACATTAGCAAAACGATTAATAATAGCCATCTCTGCAATTCTGCCTAAAAACCTGGATCCATATACAACCCGCGTCTCTTTATTTAAAATAGGAGCAAGCAGCAGCGGATATTGATTAGGATCATATTCTAAATCCGCGTCTTGAATGAGCATGATATCCCCGCGCGCTTTAGCAATACCATGCATAAGTGCGGCAGTTTTTCCGGCATTATCCTGATAATAAATCTTAATCATCGAATCCCGTTCAAAGCGCTTTAATATCTCTGCCGTCCCATCTTGAGAGCC